>JBJTAQ010000988.1:0-9643 GCA_046090945.1 Pirellula sp. | reverse complement strand
CCATTTCGCTCGACCAAATTAGTCGCCGCACACTTTGGCGGAACCCGAAATCCGATGGTTGTCTCATGGCCCAAGGGGATTCGTCCCGACCGAACCCCGCGCAATCAGTTCCATCACGTCAACGATATTGTCCCGACACTGTACGAAATTTTAGGGATACAAGCCCCCAAAAAGGTCGATGGCTTCAACCAAGACCCCATCGATGGCGTTAGCTTGGCCTACACATTCGGCGATTCAAAAGCTGCTGGTCGCAAAACCACGCAGTATTTTGAAAACAATGCAAGCCGAGGAATCTACCACAATGGTTGGTATGCTTGCGCCTTTGGCCCATTTCTTCCCTGGGACACACCGGCTTCGGCCCCTAGGCTCAAGTCTTGGGATGCCAATCAGGATACTTGGGAACTGTACGATTTGACGAAAGACTACTCCCAAGCAACCGATGTCTCGAAGCAGAACCCTGAAAAGCTCGCCGAGCTCAAAAAGCTATTCTTGGAAGTCGCTAAAGAGAACAAAGCCTTGCCGATCGGCGGTGGACTCTGGACTCGCTTTCATCCCGAGGACGTGGTCTCCAGCCCTTATCGCAGGTGGGTCTTTGATACAAGCGTCCAGCGGATGCCCGAGTTTGCCGCCCCGCCACTTGGCAAGCGTACGAATCGTATCGAGCTCAACGTCGAGGTTCCCGAGAACGCTTCAGGCGTCCTGTACGCTCTGGGTGGTTCCAGCGGTGGAGTGAGCCTGTACATGGACCAAGGGACACTGACCTACGAGTACAACATGTTGATCATCGAGCGAACAGTCGCTCCAGCCAAGCAGAAGCTCTCCGCAGGAAAGCATAAGATTCAGATCAGCGAATCGATCCCCAAACCAGGAGCACCGGCCGAAGTCCGCATCGATATCGATGGCGTTACAGCGATCGAGGCGAAAGTCCCACGCACCGTTCCCGGAGCTTTCACGGCGAGCGAAACGCTCGACGTCGGAGTCGACTTAGGTGCCCCCGTATCACTCGGATATGCCAAACGAGCCCCGTTCTCGTTCAATGGTAAAATCCAAAGCATGGTGGTCGAGCTGCCCGACTGATCGGACTGATCGGACTGATCGGTCGGATCGATGATCGGTCAGATCAAAGGGAGGTCCGCGACCGATCGGACGACTAGGTGGGCGCCTTGGGCGATAAAACTCTCTGCGATGCGATCGAGTCGCTGCTCTAGCTCGGCTTTTGGGAGCGATTCGCAGCTTTGGCGATCCAAACCCATCGCATTGCCGGTTTGGGCCACGGCGATTGTCCAGCAGCCGGCATGGAGCCCCGATTGAATTCCAGCGATCGAATCATCGACGACCGCCAGTTGGTTCATCGGATAAATCCCGAGCTTCTCTGCAGCGCGGTAGACTTGCCAAGGTGCAGGTCGACCTGCAGCAACTTCATCGGAACAGACCGTCACCTCGGGCGCGTAACCTTGGGCCGCTGCAAGTGGTTCGACAACATCCATCAGTTCTCGGGTGTAACCTGTGGTCGAAGCGATTCGCAGTCCGCCTTGATGAAGCGACGCGATCGCTTCGACGACACCTGGGATCACGTCGGAGTGATCTGCAAGAACGGTTTTTTGGAGCGGTAGAAAGTTTTCATACAGGTCATCGACATCCTCTTGTCGAGAGGGCCTGCCAAAGATCGCTTGCCATTCGTTTTGAATCCTTGCGACCCGAAGCATCGAGCGAATATGATCGATCTTGGCTTGTCCCATCGGCCCGCGCGCTTCGGCTTCGGTGACCGTAATTCCGATCTTTTGAAAGACGGCTCGGAAGACTTGGACCGGTGCCAAACTACCGTAATCGATCGTTGTCCCAGCCCAGTCGAGCACGAGCCCTCGAATCTTCTGGATCGAAAAATCAGCAGCGGAAGCGGATCGCCAAACACTCTTCATCGTAAACTCCAGACTAAGCGGATTCCCAGCGTTGCCAAGCATCCTCGGCGAGACCAAATGAAAGGGTCATTCCATTCCCCCCCAGTCCAGTAAATACTCGAACCCCCGGCGCAACAAGTTGTTCGAAAACCAGTGAGCCAGTGTACTTGGCGTAGACACCATGCCAACGGGCCTGCATTTCCCATGACGGAAGATCAATGATTTTTTCAAGTTCCCTCAGGATGAATGAATCGATATCAACCGTATCGAACGGTTCGACTTGGTCGCCGTATTGATGGGAGTCCCCCAAGACGACTTGGCCCAAATGATTCTGGGAAGCCATGACGTGGATGCCGAGCTGATCCAGCTCCGGAGCTGTGGCAGCGATTCTCTGCTGCAGTGCTGCAAGCGTTGGACAACCGTTGAAATTGGGGTAGTGCCTGAGGGTTAGTCCGCCGGCAAGGTGAGGGCCGATTCGCCAATTATCGGGTTGCTGGACTGTTCGCATCATATGCAACTTGCAAGGACGGATCGGGACCCCTTGATAGATCGATGGGAAAAGGGTTGCAAAATCATCACCCGAGCAGATCACAATCTGGTCATAGGAGCGAAGCTGGCCGTCTGCGGTGCGCAACTGTCCGGATTCGACGTGGTTGACCGCAGTCGAGAAATGGAATTCGATTCCGTATTCTCGATGGAGCCATGCCGGCATGGCCCGGACAGCCGAGGTTGGATCGACGCAGCATTCGGTATTGCTCCAAAGGCTGCCACGCAGACCTGAGGGATTGGCCGCTGGAGTTTTTGCAAGCGTCTCTTGTCGATTGAGCAACCGCAGGTGCGCGCCTCGTGGTCCATCGCGATGCTCAGCAAGATACTCTCCGAGGACTTGCCACTCATCGTCGTGGTGGGCCAGATGGAGCGAACCACACTGAGCGATCCAAAAGCCCGCTTGCTGGGCAGCCTCCAGCCACCGGGCTCTGGAATTCATCGCAATGGTCTGCATCGAATCGGGCTGACCAATCACCCAAATCATTCCAAAGTTTCGGATCGATGCTCCACAGGCTCGCGGCGAGCGATCAAAGACCGTCACGCGATGCCCTCGCTGTGCAGCGACCCAAGCGTGAGCTAGACCTGCGATTCCAGCGCCGACGATTGCAACGCGACCGGGATCACTTGCACCGATTACTCCCATGGCATTCCCCATTGGACTCGCTAAACCAACCGATTAAATCGTCACGGTACGCTTTTCAGATAAACGCTTGTTGCCCGCTGCATCGACCGCTTCGATTTGAATATCGTACACACCCGATGCCAATTCAGTCTGAAGCGATGTGTCGGAAAGGCCTACACGAAGTGGGCTAAGAGTCCCACCGGATGGCCCGACTAAGACATTGTATTTGGCACCGGTTGCCGATGGCGACCAAACGGTCCGAAGTTGTCCGTTTCGTCCAACCAGGGAGACGAACGAAAATGCATTGAGATGATCTCGCAAGTTCAAAAACCGCTTGTCCATCGCGCTTGAGAACGTAGTCCCCGATTTGGTAGCAAGCGACAGCACATGGGTGCCGTCTGGAATGATCCCGAAAAGATCTCCAAAGACTTGATCGGTGATCAGGAAACTACCGTCTTGGGCAACCAAGTCCGAGATATCCAATCGATCGGAACCGTCGAGCGAAGCGTACAGCGAACGGGTGTTGGTCAGGATTCGTCCGTTGATGGTGCGATCTGCGGTGATACCGGAATTGCCTCCCGACTCAGCCATCGAGAGATTACCGAGGGTATCGGCGCGGCCGACTGGAGATGTATTGAGGTAGTTGATCACGATCAATACATCCAATGGCGAGATATTTTCATCGCGGTCAACGTCGTAGTCGAAATTGTAGCGACCGCCCCCGGCATTGATGCTATTGATGACTACCAAAACATCTAGTGGCGATATCGAGGTGTCGCGATCGGTATCCATCGCCGAAAGCCAGTTCTCGGTAGAGCTTGTCTCAGGAGATACCGCGATTGCGAAACTCGATGCACTGAGAATCTCGCTACCGGATTTGGCCGTGACCTTCATGGTGTAGCTACCGGCCTGTGAGAAACTCACCTCGGGGATGCTCAGCGATGTGCCTGCCGAGAGATTGCGATCGATGGTTCCATCACCATTCAGATCGACATCGTACTGAATCACCTGGGGTGGACTGGTCAATCCACCGAGCGTGACTTGATAGGCCCCTTTTTGATTGGCAAAAAGCAATCCATTACCGGTGATTTGCATAAAGGCGGGCAGAGCCGGATTCATGACCGAAAGGCTTCCAGAGTTGTAGGAAAGGCCAGTGGTGTTCGTACCGGCTGCCGTGACTTTCGATCCCGTGACGAACACTTCGTAAACTCCGTCGATAAGAAAACCTTGGGGGTCGGCCAGCGATCCGCCAAATGCCAGATCGACCACCGTCCTGCCATCGATCAAGCTTCGTGTGGACGTGTAGGGAACGGCAACGAATCCGACGTCTTTCTTCACCACGCTGATTGCATCGGCTGGGATCGGCCCGAGCTCAACGTCCCAACTGAGTCGGACCCTTTGAATTCGTTCTCCCAAAGGTGATCCGGATACATCGCTGATCGAGACGACTTCGGGCCGATTGCTGATATTCACTCGCAGGGAGCGAGAGAGCGTTGGCGAGCCCGGCAACGATGGATCGGTCAGGCGAACGGCTACATCATAAAAAGGTTTCACTTCAAAATTCAAAGGCGAGCCGGACTTGAGTCGTAGCAGGTTGGCAGATATCTCGAAATAGCCTGCATCCGGCCCCTCTAGGGTCAATTCGTTGGTGCCGCTCGAATCGTCAACGACGACGATGGTCGCAATAGTCTGCCCGGCAGATACCCCGTTGGTTTCATTGATGAGGGTGACTGGATTATTCAAACGCAAATCAACGGGTGGTTCATTGACATCACCGATCGACAGCGTGAAGGTTGAAGCAGCGTCGGGGAAACCCGGGAATGCAGCATCGTCGACTTGGACGACCACTCGGTAGCTCGATTTGGTTTCAAAATCCAGCGGGGCAGCGGATCGAAACTGCAGTTGATTGCCAACAATTTGAAAGAAACTTGCATCGAGTGTCGAGCCAAGTGAAAGGATGTTGTTGCCGATTGCATCGTCGAGTGCGGCTATATCAGCCACTCGAACCGCTGTGCTCACCGAAGTCGTTTCCAAGAGTGGATTAACGACGTTGCTAAAGACGATGCCTGTGGGTTTTTCATTGACATCGGTTATTCCAAGCTCAAATGGGACACTGACATCGGGGGTGCTTCCGAGTGTTGCATCGTCTGCTGAAACGATGACGCGATAGACCGACTTGGTCTCGAAGTCCAGCGGGGTTGCGCTTTGAAACTTTAATTCATTCCCGATCAGCACGAAGTGACTTGCATCGGGCCCGGACAGAGACAGCGAGTTCGTTCCAAGAGCATCATCGACAACCGACACGGTTGCGACTTTGATCGGCAGAATCACCGAGGTATTCTCGGAAATGCTCACTAACTCTGTAAAAGATACCCCGGTGGGGACTTCGTTGACATCTCGCAAATGGATCAGAACCGATGCACTGCCCGAGAGTGGAGGAGTAGCTTTATCCCGAACAACGACTGGCAGACTGATCACCGGACGGGTTTCAAAGTCGAGTAGATCGGGAGAAGCTACCGTGATGCGGCCAGTGGTTTCATCGATACTAAAGGTCCCTGCAGGTGCTCCGACGCCAAGCTGATAAATCAGCTGCCCGTTGATTCCTGCATCAGGGTCCGATCCGGTAACCGTCCCGACGACGGTTCCACTGGGCGCATTCTCATCGATCGTAAAATTCGCTCCTTGCAAACTCGGCGATTCGTTGCGATCGAGATTCACCAGTTTGATAAACTTTCGGACCGTCCCTGGGATGGGCAGCGAATCACGTACCTCGACTTGGACATTGAGTTCCCGCGTGGTTTCGTAATCCCACGCCCCGTTGCCGGTATAGCGAATTTCCCCGGTGACTTGATCGATACTAAAGGGTCCGGAGTTGGTCGTGAAGCGATAGCTCAGCGATTGACCTGCGTCCGGGTCGGAAGCCAGCACGGTCGCAACAACTGCGTTGGTTGCCGGATTTTCAGGGATGTTGAATTGCGATGAAAGGATCTCGGGCGGCAGATTATCTTTGTAACCAAACGTGATGTTTGTAAGGTGCTCCGAGCGATTGACCGTCAACGGAGTTGTAGAATTGGCGGTGATCGGAATCAGGTTGCCGGGATAGTTTGAAACGCTCAGTCGATAGGTTCCAGTGGGGAGTTCCTGCATGCGAATGCTGCCATCGGACCCAGTGGTTGCTTGAAACTCTGGATAGGAATACCGCAGTTTGTCAAACGGACCAAAGGGGCTCGAATCCGGTGGAGTTGTATCGGTAAAGATGATGGCATACTTGATATCCGCCGTGGGGCGAGAAAATCCGATAGTCTGCCGATCCGTTCCGATTAGCGGCAAAGTAGAACGCGAACCGAGCAAGGTATCGTTTTTGTCATAGATATCGATACGACCGAACGAGTATTTTAGAGTTTCGGCAGCGATCGCTTCGATCGATACTGCGTTGGCTTCGCGATAGAACATAACCTTCAAACGACTACCGTTGTCGAACCATGGGATGCCTTCGCTCGATAGGACTCGAATCGGATTTCCCGCATTATCATTTTTCTGTGCCGTCCTGACCGCAAAGCCAATATTTTTGTTGTTAGAGTCGGCTACCGTCAGGGTTGCATTTGGAAAGACATTGGCAAGTTCCGCACCGAGTGTTTGCTGCGATGAGATGACATCGATGGTGGTGTTATCTCGGATACCGTTGTCGTTCCGGTCGGCAAAGACCGTCACATTGGCCAAGGGAGTATCGCTATCGGTAAACTGACCATCGCGATCGACATCGAGCATTGCCCTGCCTAGGAATCCTCCTCCGAAATTATAAGTCCCGACGTTGTTGGTGGCGCGGCCTGAGTAAACCAGTGGTCTTGGATCGCCAAAGGTCCCATAAGTGAATCGGTACTTGGAGTTTGCATTCAAGGTATCTTCGATCGTCGTACCACACACCCAATCGCTCGCGGCATAGCCGGTCGAACTGCCGATTCGGGCTACGTAACCTATGTTCTCTTGAACCGTATAAACGCTTCCTGCAGGATAACGGTGATCGACTGTGTTATGGGAGAAAGTAATTCGACCGTAGGACCAACCTGGTGAGGAGAACCCCATCATGGCAACCGAATCGTAGGTAGTCCATAGAGCAGCGCCATTGTCGAGCGTCCCATCATCGTTCAGGTCATAATCGTCTCCTGAAACCGGTTTGCTCCCGGCTCCGATGAGCAGGAACGATTGCGAACCACTGATAAAGGAGAAACGGTCCGAAAGGCTTGATGCATCATTCCATCGGCCATCGGGTAAACCTGAGAAACCTACGGTACTGCTGGTGAGCCGCGTGGACTGCGAGTCGACTTGATATGGACTACCCAATTGGGTGACGGTCAAAAACCCATTCGCCCCGAATTTCAAATTCGATAGGTCGATTACACTGTGGACATACCCAGGCCCTCCAGGAACCGCGCCCCAGCCTTCGACAACCACAAAAAAAGTCCCATCGGGGATTGTGGAATTTGGTGCTCCTCGCAGTTCCACATATTGATCCGTATCTCGATCACCAAAGAGCGGGTCGTCCTGGATCTCGCTGATGTACATTTCCGGAATGCTATAGGCAAGCACTCGACGAGTTTCCAGTGCTTCAGCAAAAAGTCGCCTGCGGCGAGATCTGGCTCTTGATTGCTTGTTAGAAAAAGTTCGAGCTAGTTTTGAAATTGAATTCGTCAGAAAAAACCGCATGGCAACAGGAATACCTATGAATTATGTCATGAACAAAAAGGTGTGCGGCGCTCATTTTAACAGAACCTCCTACGAACCGATATCTTGAACCGTCGACGCAGAATGCCCTGGCTGAGTTGGACCTCGAAAGAAACTCAACTTATATCGATATCCACAGCGGGTGGACTCAGCGAGCTTACTGAAAAGTAACCTAGAAATCCACCGGCGATGGCGCTGGTTAAGTGACCGTCCCAAGAAATATGCTCATCCACCGTCGGCAGCACCCCCGAGAGGAGTGTCCCACCATAGAGAAACCCAACGACCAGAGCCGCTAAAGCAGGCAGCACGCGGCCTTGACGAAATCCCGCGACCATCAAATAGGCGATCAATCCGTAGATCAAGCCGCTGGCACCTACATGCACGGCTGGTCTACCAAAGACCCATAGCAACAGCCCTCCCAGAAGAATGATCCGCGCCACAATCCACCAACCATCGCGCTGCGTAGCTAAGAGCAACCCCATAAGAATCATCAGCGGTAGAAAATTGCTCAGCAGATGTCCAAAATTCGCATGTAGAAACGGAGAAAAAATAATCCCCCAGATCCCGCCTAGATCTCGCGGTACGACTCCCCAGCGTTTCAAATCCAAATGCAAGACCCAGTCGGTGATAAAAACACCCCAGAGCACCGCTGCCAAGAGGCCTAGCCGTGCACCGTTGAGCTTGAATGCCTGTAGTTGCGTTGTCGCCATGGTAGCAATAGGGTAGAGGGTCAGGGGCATGAAGCAATCATCATCGCTGGCTATCGTTGGCTATACTACCAACCGGATGGCTTTGGTACCTTGAAAAACTCCAGGCGTACCCCGAAACAAAACCTCCCGATTGCATTCAACTGCTACCGGATCGCTTGCGAGTTGCTCAGTCGAAATAATGTCTCCAACCTCGAGCTGACCAAGTTCTCCCGCAGAGATCATGGACCGCGCAAGCACCACGGTCAAGCTTGCTGAGTCGTTGCAGCCGAACAGCAACCGCCCAAATTGACTTACCAGGAACGACTCGGGCATCATCCACTGGCCTCGCCAAGGTTGCTCGCCGGGGTGCTTGATGTTCGTTGCATCAAGAGCAACTTGAAATCCGATACTTACGTAGTTGCCTTCTTTGATTCCGTCCATCGGTTGGAGCACCGTTCGCAGATCTTTCACCGACAACTCGTTTTCCCATAGATCGATGCACGGATAAACGAGTTCTTGAATGGCGTACGTTGCTGCCCGCCAATCGATGGCCGTCAATTGGCCGACTCGATGACGCTCCGAAGCCTCGCTTGGCTCGATGGTTGAAGCTCCCAGCAATCGGTCGATCATGAAATACACTAGGTTGCGATCGAGGCGCAGAATCCAAGGGTCTCGGCTATCGGAAAACTGCACCTGACAATCCACCGTCTGACCACCACCGAAATGTTGCTCCGAGGTTTTTAAATCCGAATCGCAGAGCGACAAGTACACTGCTAGGATTTCGAATTGGAGCGGGACTCGCAGGCTCTTCGAGCATGGCTTCGATACGGCTGTCGCCCAGCTTCGATAGATATTCTCGATGGGCTTTCGCAGCTTGGGAAACCAACGTACTAGGTTCTTCGATCCCATACAAACCTCCTTGTTTTGAGTCTGTTTGTTATCCGCGTCGATCAGCTATCGCGAAGTTGGCCGTCGCCGCTTGCGATGTACTTGTAGGTTGTCAACTCGGTCAAGCCACAGGGGCCTCTTGCATGCAGTTTATCGGTGCTAATGCCGATTTCAGCGCCCAAGCCGAATTGGCCGCCATCGTTCAAGCGGGTTGAGGCATTGACCATCACGACGGCTGAATCGACTCGCGAGGTGAATCGACGGGCCGTTTGAAT
>JBJTAQ010000987.1:0-5020 GCA_046090945.1 Pirellula sp. | reverse complement strand
TTCGTAGTAGGTCCTGGGGTCTGGGTGAGCGCTACGTTAGATCCCGCAACGAAAGATCCAGTGTCCAAGCCTCCAGTCCCCTTGTTCGCCACAATACTGGTAATCTGCAAGTTTCGGGTTCCGGTCAACCGACTAGCTGCCAGCACAAAAGATTCCACTGTCGCGGTGTTATCACCGGTCGCAGAGATGAAGAACGTCTCCGTCCGAGTGGCACCACTGGCGCTCGATGAGTTGAAACTCGCCGTCGCATAGCCGTTGGAATCTCCATTCCATGTTCCCTCGCTAACTGAAGCTGCGACGCCTGAAACGGGGGTGCCAGCCTTATCCCCTTCCTCATAGGTCCAAGCGGCCAAGAGTGCCGCTTCCGCACTCCCAACCGTCAAAGCCAAAATCGCCAAAAACCCAAAAATTCTACTCATTCTGATCACCCCTAAACCTTTTCTAAACCTTTTCTAAACCTTGAACCATCATTAACTGTTTTTCGTCAATCGAGAGCATTGCCGGAACACTACGCAAACTCCCTGGATCCATGGAATATCCCGGATCCTCTGCTACAGATTATCTGTTTTGAAGCAACCTGTCAAGCTACCGCAACCCATAGCGACCAAAAAATGTGTGTTTCTTGCAACTTTCTTACCCTCAAGCCAACCAAAACACCGGAATTGTAGGTTTTCTCGGGAAAATCGCCAGACCCAAGGGGTGTAAAAGTACAGTCTTTGATCGGCATGAAAGCCGGTTTTCGGCCGGGAAAACGCTTGCAGACTGCCAATTATTCGCCGTTTTTTAAGAAGCGATCGCCAAGGCCTTGGAGCACCGTAGTCGAGCCGCCTATCTCCAGACTGTTCTTTCTGCGATAAATCGATTCGAGAAACCCGTCGGAAGTCCTACCCTGGTGGGATCCAAACCCATGAAATCAAAACGGAATGCAGATGCGAGCCATGATCTTCGAACCTCAGTTTTTGGGTCACAATTTGGTCTACGTTCGACATATTGTCGGTGCCCTCGAGCAACTGGGAACTCGAGTTACTCTCCTAACGAGTCGGCAAGTGGTCGATTCTGAAGAATTCAGGAAATACCTGTCTGATTTGAAGGGTTCCTTCGAAGTTCTTGTTTCAGAAAACTTTGCCTTGTCGAGCGATGGAACAAGCGTGCGGGTCAACGGGCCTCAGGGACTGCTAAGCTCCTTGCGTGCGATTCTCACTGGGCTCAAATCCTCCAATCCTGACCATTTTTTCCTACCGTTCGGTAACCCGCTGGCTCATGCCCTGGGGCTACCTAATCCCGTTTCGAAATACCTGCGAGAAAATCGCGTCGAAGCCGAAATCGTCTTGCTTTTCGGTAAGTATGCTTACCAACACCACGATTGGGTGTCTCGCGCTAAGCAGGAATTGGCGCTCCGACTCCTGGCCCATGGCCCTTGGACTCGCATCCACCATATCGTTCCGCATGCGATCGAGGTGATGCAATCGCATGGTTCCCGAATCCGTAACATCGCTCACTTGCTACCCGATCCTATCGACCCTCCTCCGACAATGACGCAATCTGAGGCCAGAGCCATGCTCGGGCTGAATCCTGCAGGAAAATATGTTTCGCTCGTAGGCTTGATCGATGAACGCAAGGGGGTTGGCGATCTGCTCAGGGCTGCAAAATTGCTTGGTGGACGCCTGGGACCCGAAACAAGTGTTTTGCTAGCGGGCAAGCATTCGGAGGTCGCTAGGAACTTACTTGCCAGTGAATTCAAGGAACTCGTGATAAGTTCCAGGATCGTGTCGATTGACCGGCATTTGAGCCAAGACGAACTCTGGGCGGCTTGCATTGCTTCGGACCTGATCACCACGCCGTACCCAGAGCACCGCTACTCGGCGAGCATTGTACTTCGGGCAGCGGCCGTCGGCGTCCCGGTTTTGGCCAATGCGATCGGATGGATGGAGGATGTGACGCATCGTTACTCACTAGGGTGGACTTGTAGGACACGTGACCCCCGAGAATTTGCATTGAAAATGTCCGAAATCCTGGCCCAACCGGGAGCATACACGCAAACGCCGCAGGCCAAGTCCTTTGTCGAATTTCACAGTCTAGCTAATTTTCAATCGCGCATCACCGAGCGGATACGCCAAAGGCAAGCTGCTCAGTTAGAAGCTGCGTGAACCAACAGTCGCCCGTGAGGTCGCCGGTTTGCATGACCGTTGATCTAGCTGCTGCACAGCTGAGGACAGCTGTGCTACGTTGGCTGAGGACAGATCAACGTAGAACGGCTGTCTCAGCCGTTTGGGGTGATCGTTCCAGTACCATTGGCGAACACAGTTGACCGTGAGATTACCGGTTGGCATGACGGTGGATCTAGCTGCTACACAGCTGAGGACAGCTGTGCTACGTTGGCTGAGGACAGCTTAACGTAGAACGGCTGTCCCAGCCGTTTAGGGTGATCGTTCCAGCTGCATTGGCGAACACAGTTGACCGTGAGGTCGCCGGTTTGCATGACGGTGGATCTAGCTGCTGCACAGCTGAGGACAGCTGGGCTACGTTGGCTGAGGACAGCTTAACGTAGAACGGCTGTCCCAGCCGTTTGGGGTGATCGTTCCAGCAGCATTGGCGAACACAGTTGACCGTGAGATTATCGCACGCTTTGATGTCGCAGATATGCGAGGAGCGATTCCTCGTCGTGCAAGGGCACGACCGGGAGCCTGGCTCCTAGCAACGGACCCGCTTGATCGAAGTACTCCTCCGGATGGCAATTGAGCAACACCGTCACGGCATACCCCCGACGTCGCATCAACCCCAATCCCATCACACCCGCAGAGTCTACCCTCTGGGTTATCACCAACAACGAAAGCAGCTTGGGCAACCTGCTCTGGGTCTCGATCAGCAATTCTTCGAGCCTCAAGCCGTCGGTTCGCTCGAGCCTTGCAAGCATCCGATGCACCTGCGCAAAATGCTCTGGCGTGCGATTGGCCCCAAACACAATCGGCCTTAAACGATCACTCTGGGTTTTCATCTCTGTATTGGCAGTCGCCGATGCTCGATCGCTGTACCTGGATCGCTTGCTCAGTTCCCGCATCCGCTCAGCGGCATCCCGGCCGTTGCTTACCAATCCAAAAGGCTGCGAGCTTTGATAGAGCCAATGGGCAATCGATGCGGCTGCTGTGACTGATAAATCTGTCCGGACCGGCTCGTGCCTCTGCGGATTGGTGGATTCATGCATGTCCACCAACAACATGGCTCCCTGGACACACGTCGGCTGAAACACCCGCGTATGGAGCACCCCAGTTCGCGCGGTGGCTTTCCAATGCACCCGATTCATCGGATCCCCAGCCTGATACTCCCGCAGCCCGCTCATCAGCGTCGGGTCCTCCAAGACCCGATCCTCGACTCGCAACTCCCCCATCGGCCTTCGACTCGATACCTCAACCCCCTCGAGCACCTTCAACTTCGGAAGCACAGTGATGTAGCTAGGCTGGTTGGCGATCCGAAAACTGCGGTGCAACCCCAGCAAGTCACCTGTCTCGAGCAACGTTGGGCCTAACTGATAGTAGCCGCGCCGCTGAGTCTGGACTGCATAGCGATAAAGTGTCGTCTTGTTCGCCGAAAACGACAACAATTGCACCGTCGCGGCCAGCAGATTGAGCGCTACGGGAGGCAGCTTGGTGTACCGCTTGGCGATCCTCTCGTCGATGAGCATCCAAGGAATCCAGTAACCGGACCGGTTGGATATCTTGAGCCCCACACCCACGGTCTGGCCCACAGTCACCTCTTGAGCTTCGACGAACCGCTCCACCTCGACCGCTTCGATCCATCGGCCCGAAAAGTACTTGGCCAACTGAATGACGACCAGAAATGTACTCGCACCCAAAGCAAAAAAATTCGCGCCCGTGAGCATGCCAAACAACAGCAAGATCGCAATCAGCGGTACGATCGCCATGGCTTATCGCCCATTCTCCTCGATCGTCGGGACGGCGATCTGGGAGACGATCTCCTCAAGGACTCGATCGGCCGTGATCTTTCGCAACCGCGCCTCGGGCTTTAAGATCAATCGATGGCTCATGACCGGTTGCAAGATGCGTTTGACGTCATCGGGTTGAACAAAATCGCGACCCCGCACGGCCGCCATCGCTTGGGATGCCCGAAACAGTGCGATCGTCGAGCGTGGACCGGCCCCAAGCGCTAGATCGGAATGGGCCCTGGTCTCATGCACAATCTGCAGAATGTATTGCCGAACCTTGGGATCCACGTACACCTTCTTGACCAACTGCTGGGCATCGAGCAACTCCTCGATCGAAACAACGGCCTTGAGGGACTGGATCGGATGCTCGGTCTCGAGCAACTGCAACATCCGAAGCTCCTCCTCCATCGAAGGATACCCCAGCGTGAACTTCATAAAGAAGCGATCGAGCTGGGCCTCTGGCAGTGGAAAAGTCCCCTCGTGATCGACCGGATTTTGAGTTGCGATCACCAGGAACGGTGGGGGCAGGCGATGCGTCTGACCATCGACCGTCACGCACGATTCTGCCATCGCTTCCAAAAGGGCCGACTGAGCTCGGGGTGTGGTCCGATTGATCTCATCTGCCAGGAGGATGTTCGCAAAGATAGGCCCCGGACGAAATTCGAAATCGGATGTCTTTTGATTGAAGATCGATGAGCCTGTGATGTCGCCAGGCAACAGGTCCGGTGTGCACTGAACCCGCTTGAACTTGCCTCCAACGCTTGCAGCAAGTGCCCTGGCAAGCATGGTCTTTGCCACTCCAGGTACATCCTCTAGGAGCACATGACCGCCAGAGAACCATGAGACCAACGAGAAGACCAGTTGCTTGCGCTTCCCGACGATGCACTTTTCGACATTGGCGATGATTTTCCGCGAGGTCTCATAGACGGCGTTCGACATGGTCGGAGTTTTCCAGTTAAAGCATCATTTCAGTTAAAGCGTTGGGCCGATGGACCAAGGGGTGAATTCATCCTCGCCGTAACCGAGCAACTCGCTTTTGGTTTTCTTGCCACTGGCAGTCTCTAAAATGGCGTCGAAAAG
>JBJTAQ010000986.1:0-1402 GCA_046090945.1 Pirellula sp. | reverse complement strand
GTTTTAATTCGCACCAGTACAACGGCAGCATCTCGGCTTTTCCGATTCCAAAAGCCGAGGACTTGCCGGCGCTGTCTGAGCGGGTAGCTCGGAACATGCGTGCCGATGCGTTGCTCCAAGCGAAATTACCGGCTAGGCCGGGACAGGCGGCCAAAGCGATTCCGGAGCGAATCGGCGAACCGAGTCTGATCGAGCATGTTGTGTATATCATCAAGGAAAACTGAACGTTTGACCAGGTTTTCGGCGACATTGGTCGTGGAAATGCGGATCCGGAGCTGTGCATCTTTGGCAAGGAAATCACGCCGAATCAGCACAAAATCGTCGATGAATTCGTGCTGCTCGACAACGCATATTGCTGTGGGATTCTCAGCGCCGATGGTCATCAGTGGAGCACGACGGCCATGGCGACGGACTACTTGGAAAAGAGCTTTGCGGGGTTTCCAAGGAGTTATCCAGACGGAATGGAGGAGAGCGACATCGACGCGCTGGCTTATTCGCCCGCCGGTTTTATTTGGGACAATGCGATCAAGCATGGGGTAAAGATTCGCAATTACGGCGAGTTCATGATGCCCAAGGTTCGCTGGAGGGACAAGAATCGCGGGGGGGCAGTGGACTTTTTGAGTTGCTACAAGACTTGGAAGGGGGAAGAGGACTTGGTCATCTTCGAGTCCGCTCCAGGCATCGAGAGCATCAAGGATTTTTCACCGACGGGGTACGTCGGTTGGAACATGTCGGTGCCGGACCAAGTCCGTGCAGACTTTATACTCAAGGAGCTCTCTGAATTCGAGCAGCAGGGGGCTTATCCGCAACTGACGATCATCTGCCTGCCGAACGACCATACCAGTGGCACATCGAAGAACTGTCCGACCCCGGCAGCTTGTATGGCCGATGGCGACTTGGCCATGGGTCGGATTGTTGAGGGTTTAAGTCGATCGAAGTTCTGGAGCAAGATGGCGATTTTTGCGATCGAGGATGATCCCCAGGCCGGCTGGGATCATGTCAGCGGATACCGCACCACCGCTTATATTATCAGTCCTTATGCTAGACGGGGTGCATTGGTTAGCACGCAGTACAACACCACGAGCATACTTAGGACGACTGGACAGATATTGGGGATGCCCCCGATGAATCAGTTTGATGCCAGTGCGACGCCGATGTTCGATTGTTTTCAAGACGCTGCGGATCTCAGGCCCTTTGCTTCGGTCGGTGCGAATATTCCGCTCGACCAAATGAATCCGGGGTCGGTCGCCACGCTCGATCCGCTTTTGAAGCAGTTGGCTGAGTGGTCTGAGGAAATGAACTTCCAGCAGGTGGATCGGGCTCCTGAGGACCGGCTCAATCGGGTCCTTTGGCACGCCATGCGAGGTTCCCAGGCACCTTATCCAGAATGGGCGCTCGGGGC
>JBJTAQ010000985.1:0-1975 GCA_046090945.1 Pirellula sp. | reverse complement strand
AACATGGGCTGGATGAACGATACGTTGGGCTACCTCAGACGCGATCCTATCCATCGAAAGCACCATCACAACGACCTGACCTTTAGCCTCATCTATGCTTATTCCGAGAACTTTCAATTGCCGCTATCTCACGATGAGGTTGTGCATGGTAAGGGCTCATTGATCGGGCAGATGCCAGGAGACCTATGGCAGAAATTCGCGAACCTGCGGTTGCTTTTTTCCTACATGTGGACCCATCCTGGAAAGAAGATGCTCTTCATGGGAGGTGAACTGGCCCAGTGGCATGAGTGGAATTACGACGCGCAGCTTCAATGGGAATTGCTCCAATGGGAAACCCACGCGGGAATTCAGCGATTGATCGCAGACCTGAATCGTTTGATCCTCCATGAAAAACCGCTTCATCGCTTCGATTTCAGCGGCGAAGGTTTCGAGTGGATCGATTGCCAGAACGCCCACGACAGCGTTTTGGGATATCTCCGCAAGTCGCATGATGCGAGTCACGACGAGCACCTGCTTGTGTGCTGCAACTTTACCCCTGTTGTGCGCCCTTACCGTATGGGAGTTCCCTTTGCGGGACTCTACCAAGAAATTTTCAACAGCGATGCTCCGATCTACGGAGGATCGGGGGTAGGCAACCCTGGGCCAATCCATGCAGATGCCGGTCGACCCTACCACGGCCAGTGCGCATCGTTGGAATTGACGATCCCACCACTCGGCGCAGTGATCCTCAAGCCTAGGCGGCTGGACTGCTAGCCCCTTTAGCGATCAGTTGCTCGATCTCTTGCCTCATCGTCGCCCGTGCATACTCGTCGGCAGCCTGCAATTGCGGATCGCTTGGGTTTCCAAGATTCCTTTTGCCGATTACTAGCCTGCCGCTTACGGCTAAGACATCCCCACGCATTCCCTGTGCTTTGACCTTGACGCTCGTCTGGTCGGATTTTTCCCACTCGACGGTCACGGTGAGAACCTGACCTGGCTGCATGAAATCGGCGAACTTCACGTTTCGAACTTCGTCGAGCGTAAGCATTGAGTGCTCAAAATTGTCGGTGGCATGGACCAGCCACATCGACGCTTGAAACAGAGCCTCGAGCATCATCACTCCGGGCATGACAGGAAAGAGTGGAAAGTGGTCGCGAAGATAGTCTTCACCATGGTGAAGTTCGCGTGCAGCGACAATTCGCTCACCAGGAACTAGCTCGATGATTTTGTCCAATTGACGGTAACGCACGGATCGACCTATTCCTTTCCTGATTCCAACGCAGCCAGCAAGCTCTTAACCAGCTTGCTGACGTTTTCCAATGCTTGCTCCTCGGAGTTCGCTGCACCCTCCAAACAGCGGACGATCGCCGAACCGACGATCAACCCGTCGCTGACCGGAGCGAGCAGTCGCACATGCTCAGGCTTGGAAATACCAAAACCGATGCAAATCGGCAAGCTCGTTCGCTCCTTGAGCCAGCCTACGCGATCGACCAACCCCTCGGGCAATTGGGTTCTTTCACCGGTGATACCGGTCACGCTGACGAAATACAAAAAGCCGCTCGAAGCCTCGGCGATCCGAAGCGCCCGATCTTGGGGGGTAGTAGGGGTCACCAATTGGATCAGATTGAAGTCGTGTTTCCGACACATCGACAGGAGCGATTGGCTTTCTTCTACTAATAAGTCTGGGACAATCGCCCCACTGAAACCAGCTTGTTTGGCCGCCAAGATAAATGGCTCTGGACCCTGCCGATGGATGATCGCATAGGAGACCATGGCCACCAAAGGCATCGTCCACTGGGCTCGGTCTTGCTGGATCTGATCGAAGATCTGATGCAGTTTGAGCCTCTTTCCAAGTGCACGGGTATAGGAGGCCTGGATCACCGGTCCATCGGCGATCGGATCGCTATAAGGGAATCCGACCTCTGCCATGGAGCATCCAAGTTCCTGAAGCTTGGAAAGGATTTTCGAGGTGAAAGCCATGTGCGGATCACCGGCA
>JBJTAQ010000984.1:0-7366 GCA_046090945.1 Pirellula sp. | reverse complement strand
CGGAACGAAGATCGACTTTGGTGACCCCATTCCACCCGACAACAACCTGGCTGGCTCGGCATCGAGAATTGGTTTGTACGATTTTGACTTCGGAACATCTCCCTTGAGCCTGAACTTTCTTCAGGCTCGAATCCGTCTTTGGGTGCAACTTCCGATCGAGGCCGAAGGCGACAACGCTCCCTACATTGTCTTTGCCAAAGCCGGAACGTCCGATTTGCAACAAGCCCTCATCAATGGGGATGCGGTCCGCACGGATATTCGAATATCATTTAACCTTCCGGATCGAGGTTTTGGAGTCGTTGAAAAGCAGACTGATTTCCAGAAGCTCACCCGCCAGCAGGATCTAGCCCTCGCAGCGATTTTGGCCAGCGATCCGAGCAATCGACTAGAGGCTTGGCTCGTGAGCGACACCCTCAAGGCCATCACAGTTCCGGCCCGGGGTGAAACTTTCGAGGTTATCAACGGTTTTCCGGTTGTAACGTTTCAACCATTCACAAGTACTTTAGATTTACGTTATGTTCCAGAGCCGTCGACCAATGCTATATTCATCGCGGGTAGCTTACTCACTGCCCTGGGAATTAGGTCTCGTAGACGGAATCGCATGGTGTCAAAGGAAAAGGTCGAGTCATGCAGCGGCTAACTCAAAATTTCTTCGTACTAAGCCTGGGATTAGCCTTGATCGTTTCTGACACTTCTGCCGCGTGGGCAGACATTATCAGTGATTTCAAGCAGCAGTCTGGAGCGAACGAGGACTTTGGAATCCGAAGAGCTGTGTACTTGGGAAGACTCTTCAACGGAGTTTCCGGTGGTCCCTTCCGACGCATGGATGCGATGTATGCAGTGGTTACTATTGCTCAAGCCACGAATGTTGAACTTTGGGCAGGTGACGGAAGTTCGAATTTCGATGCGGCATTGGCTCAAGGCAGGATGACCGACACAGGTATTAGGGTTACCAACAGGACGCAGAACAACACCGAGGTTATTTTCGTTCCTGGAGACCCGGCAAACACCCCGCCTTTCAAAATCGCGACACCTGCTGGAATTGCGATCAACGACTCGCTAGCAGCCAACAATCGACTGGACTTTTGGCTAGTTGGAGCTTCCGGTTCTGGGTTCACGGTACCTTCGACCGTTGGAAACAGCGCCGCGAATTTTTTCATCCGATTTGAACGATCGACCGCAGTTCCTGAACCAGGATCGATTTTGCTTGCCGGAGTTGGACTCGGAATGCTCGCTTATCGACGTCGGCGAAGGACCTTGAATAAGAGCTGAAACTATTTGCTCTTGATGTGCGAAATCGTCATCAGCGCATAAGCGGTGACGAGATTCGGATCACCTTCCATCCAACGAGGTTCTGGGTTGGTCCAAGAGCCGTCGACTTTCTGGGTTTTTTGCAATTGATCCAGAACATCGGCTTTCCAATCGTGCTTGCCCTTTTCCGACTCGAACGATTCTTTACCGGCTATCGATAGCGCTTTGGACATGGTTTGAAGGTAGTAATAAAGGCCGGCAGCTCCCATCCCAGGATTGCTGGTCACGCTATAGTTTTTCGATAAAAACTTCACAGCAGCTTTGACCCGATAGTCGTCTTGGCTGACTCCTGCGTAGAGCATGCTTTTGAGGCCAGCATAGGTCATCGAGGCGTAGGATCTTAGCCCGCCTGTTGCCTCGTCCTTACCCGCCATAGAGTCGCCGCCAGCAGCCGGAGTGTAGTAGAACCCTCCATCATTGAGCTTGGCCGCAAACGGAGTGTCGTTGGCAGGTGACTCCAGGTTCTGGCAACGGTTAACGAAAGCCAAGGCCCGCTGGATGGCTGGATCGCTCTCGGGGACTCCGGTGGTCCTAAGGGCTTCTATAAAAAACGCTGTATTCGACAGATCGGGTCTTGATTTACTCCCGTAGCCAGCACCTCCAAATTCGGGGTCTTTGGGATTAATTCCTTCGCCTTCATCCCACTGCTCACCTTTTACAAATTTCTGAGCACCCTCTAGTAGTTGGCTGTACTTGCCATCGGAGTTCGCTTTGGACAAGGCCATCATGGCTAGACAGGTTTCGTAGTTCGCATGCCTGGACCCCTCGGAATAAAGACCTCCATTGTCTCGCTTGGTCTTCAGCAAGTAGTCGATAGCCTTGACTACCATCGGATCCGAACTGGGCACTCCGACGGATAATAATGCAGCTGCCACTAGGCCGGTAACCCCCGGTCCGGCTTGCGAACTGAACGATCCGTCGACCGCTTGGCTTTGACGCAAAAAAGCGATTGCAGCCTTTTCCATTTGGGACTGACCAAGCGGATCTACTTGGGCTTGGCTGACGTTCGATAAGGTTGATTTAGCCTCTTGTGCAGACGACACCAAGTGAGATTGAGGACCGAGAATTCCTGCAAGCAACGTGGCCAGAAAAAGTTTTTTTCTCATGAATCACCGGGTTTCTTTGAAGTCTTGAGTGTTGGAATCGTCGACCGAACTGGGCGAAGAGATTGTGTTGGGCTCTAGGATTGTACAAGGATTTTCCCCTTTGGATCGCTATAGTATAGGAATTGTCCAAGCGATACCAATTTTTAATCTTATGCAGATCATCCACGAGATTGCACGCACCCAGATAACCCAATTCGCAACAGATCATGGATTTGGATCTGTTGGTTTCACGACTGCAGGCGATGCTTCAAGATTCCCGGAGCTTTGCAAGTGGCTCGACCGAGGCTTTGCGGCATCTATGGGCTACATGCAAAAGCGGAAGGCAGCGTATCGAAACCCTCGCTCTGTTCTTGCGGATTGCCAGACGCTGATCATGTTGAGCTTGCCCTACCAAGGGCACGCTTGGACCAAGAGAGTAGTCAAAAGAGGCAGGGATCGGCAACCATTCGTAGAACAAAGACCTACGATCGCCTCCTATGCCGCCGCAGGTGAGGACTACCATCACTGGATTCGCAGAAAACTCAAACCGCTTGTCAGGGAGTTGCAGCGAATGTTTCCCGATTGCCAAACGAGGGCGGTTGTTGATACCACTCCGTTGCTTGAGCGAAATTTTGCGGAACAAGCAGGTTTGGGTTGGATTGGTAAAAACACGATGCTTCTGAATCGCGAGCTAGGAAGCTACTTTTTCTTGTGTGCGATACTAACGCAGGCCAACTTGAGCGACCAAGCTGCGACTGAATTTCCGATGACGCCCGAATCGGGAACTCCAAGTTTGTCTCATTTGTCTAGCTCGCACTGCGGTACCTGCAGAGCTTGCCTTGATGCTTGTCCCACCCAAGCGTTCGTTGAGCCGTATGTCTTGGATGCTAATAAGTGCATCAGCTACTGGACGATCGAACACCGAGGCGCGATACCAGAGACGATCCGATCGTCGATCGGCCCCTGGATTTTCGGATGCGATCTGTGCCAGATCGTTTGTCCGTGGAATCACAAAGTACGCGTCGAAATACCCGAAGGTATGCAACCTCATCTTGTGGAAAAAAAGTCCGACTGCATGCACTGGCTTGAGTTGGATCAAATGGAATTTGAATCGCTATACAAGACCACTCCTTTTTGGCGAACAGGCTTGCTCGGCATGCAACGCAACGCGATGATTGTGGCTGCAAACACCAGAATGCTCGATGCGGTCCCAAAAATCCGGAAGTTTACCACGCATTCTGATAGCGAACTTCGGTCGCTAGCCCTTTGGGCTTTGAAGATCCTCGGCTGAGGTTTGGCTTTTCTTAAGAAGTGCGAAACTAAATATCCCCGAGCTATGCCCATCCGAAAATCGCACGTTGTAAGCGTAGTTTCCTACCGGTTGCATCGAATCGATTTTCAAGGGCTTTGCTTCCTGAAGCGGGATCACTTGGAGAAGACCACCTGATTTCCGGTCCTCTTTGGCTTTAAGCTTTTCTTTACAAGTCGCACAGGGGCATACGTTTCTGAGCTCGACCGGAGTCCATTGAGTCTCGGAAGAGTCACTCCAAACGATCCGAATCCCCCCGTGATCGGTCCTTTGAATCGCAGTTGGCACAATTTCCGAGTTCATACCCTATATTCCGTTGATGGCCATTTCCGTTTAGAATCCCGGTTAATGTATGGAACGGTCAAGTCGTAATGGTAATGGTTTTGGGCAAATGAAGTTCCCCTACCAACGAGTATTTATCGCAGGTCACCGGGGAATGGTGGGGTCGGCAATCTGTCGGCTTTTTGAGCGGGAGCATCCTCAGGTCGAATTGCTTCTGCGGACCCGTACGGAGTTGGATCTGTGTGATTCGCAAAGTGTCGAGGATTTCTTTCAGGAGACCAAGCCGGACGCGGTGATCTTCGCGGCGGCTAAAGTTGGTGGTATTGTTGCCAATGCGACCTTTCCTGTTGAGTTTTTGTCTGAAAATGTTCGCATGGCAGTGCATTCGATCGAGTCGGCTTACAAGTCCGGTGTCAGCAGGTTTCTCTTTCTTGGGTCGACCTGTATCTATCCTAAACACGCCCCGCAACCGTTATCGGAGCCCAGCCTGCTTTCGAGTCCCCTGGAATCGACCAATGAGGCTTACGCTCTTGCGAAAATTGTAGGTCTGAAGCTGTGTCAGTTTTATCGTAAGCAACACGGAGTGATCTACCATAGCGCCATGCCAACGAATCTCTACGGCCCGGGTGACAACTATCACCCAAGCCATAGCCACGTCATTCCTGGTCTTTTGCGAAGAATCCACGAAGCCAAGCAAGCCGATGCTCCGAGCGTTACGCTTTGGGGAACCGGCACACCTAAACGTGAATTCCTTTATGTCGACGACCTAGCTCGGGCACTCCTGCACCTGATATCCCTCGATTCACCTCCCGACTGGGTTAATGTAGGAACTGGCCACGACATCACGATCCTAGAGCTTGCTAAATCGATCGCCAAAACGGTCGGCTATCAAGGTTTCTTTAGCATGGATACCACCAAACCCGACGGGACCCCTTTGAAGCGGACCGACCCCGGCTTGATTTTTTCCACGGGTTGGAAGCCGCAAATGGCCCTCGAAGATGGATTGGTTAAAACTTATGAGGATTTTCTCAGGGAGACTGAACTGGGAAGCCTGCGTGGAAAATAGTCATCAACATCGTTATCCTATCCCGCTAGTGTTTGGAGTCTAGCGAGTAGCTAAACCAAGGAAGCAAGGGCGAAATGAGCAAATCGGCACTCATCACTGGGATTACTGGGCAAGACGGTTCGTATCTAGCCGAGTTATTGCTAGAGAAAGGCTATCGCGTACACGGACTGGTCCGCAGAAGTTCGAGCTTTAGCACAGGTCGCATCGACCATCTTTATCGAGACATTCATGAGAATCCAGGATTGCTTTTGCATTACGGGGATCTAACCGACGGACAAGCACTTACGAATTTGGTCCTAAGCTTAGAGCCTGATGAAATCTATAACCTGGGCGCACAAAGCCATGTCCGGGTCTCATTCGATCAACCTGTCTACACCTTGATGACTGATGGGGTAGGGGCTTTGAACGTACTCGAAGCGGCGCGAATACTCAATCAACGCAAGCAGGTCCGGGTGTACCAGGCAAGTTCGTCGGAAATGTACGGTGCGGTTCTAGAGACCCCGCAAAAAGAGACGACCCCGTTCAACCCTCAGAGCCCTTATGCATGCGCTAAGGTTTACGCTTTCTTCCAAACAGTGAATTACAGACGCAGTTACAATCTTTTTGCGTGCAACGGGATTCTTTTTAATCACGAATCTCCTCGCCGAGGAGAAACGTTCGTCACACGAAAGATCACTAGGGCAGCCACTCGCATCAAGCTGGGGCTTCAGAAGAAGCTCTTCCTCGGCAATCTCGATGCCAAACGCGATTGGGGGTATGCCAAGGACTACGTCGAAGCGATGTGGCTGATGTTGCAACACACCGAGCCGGATGACTTTGTCATCGCAACAGGTGAAACTTATTCAATCCGCGAATTTCTGCAGATGGTGTTCTCGAAACTCGATTTAGATTGGCAGCAATATGTCGATATCGACCCAAGGTACTTTAGGCCTGCAGAGGTTGACCTGTTACTTGGTGATCCATCCAAAGCGCAGCGTCTATTAGGTTGGAAGTCGAAGACATCCTTAGATCAACTTGCTTCGATCATGGTCGAGCATGATCTGGAGCTTGCCAGACGCGAGAAACATAACGAATCCTTCAAGAGCTGAGAAAGTCTCGATACACGAGCCACCGCTATGCGAGCTGTCATCACTGGGATCACCGGACAAGATGGTTCGTATCTGACAGAGTTGCTTCTGGGCAAAGGATACGAAGTTCATGGAATTGTTCGCCGCAGCAGCACTCTGCAGCGCCCACGGCTAGACCAGCAAGTCCATGATGAATCGATCTATGGCAAGCGGTTGTTTCTTCACTACTCGGATCTGACCGACACGACATCGCTGCGTCGTATTCTCAATCGGGTTCGCCCCGATGAGTTCTATCATCTTGCAGGTCAGTCGCACGTTGGGCTTAGTTTCGAAATACCCGAGAGCACCTGTGAGCTTACCGCCATGGGTACGCTACGAATCCTGGAGATTCTTAGAGACCTCAGCCCCTCGCCGCGATTCTTGCACGCTAGCAGCCGTGAAATCTTCGGCTCGCCAACTTGTTCACCTCAGACGGAAGATACTCCGGTGAATCCAAACTCTCCCTACGGGGCCGCTAAAGCTTTCGCGAACCAACTCGTGAAAATCTATCGGGATTCGATGGGACTATTTGCGTGCAATGCCATTTGCTACAACCACGAAAGCCCGCGAAGAGCGGAGAATTTTGTGACTCGAAAAATCAGCATCGCTGCCGCTCGAATCAAACTCGGCCAGCAAAAAGAATTGGTCTTGGGGAACATCGATTCCTCAAGAGAATGGGGCTGTGCTCCAGAGTTCGTCGAAGCCATGTGGCGAATGCTTCAACAGCCTCAACCGAAAGATTACATCCTAGCGACGGGAACCACGCACACGGTCCGACAGTTCATGGAACTAGCCTTCCAACACGTCGGGCTCGATTGGACCGACTACTATAGGCACGATCCGCGGTTTCAAAGACCCATCGAACCGCTAAACTTGCTCGGTGATTCGAGCAGAGCTCGAAAAGAGCTAGGTTGGCAAGCGAAAACCACGTTGAGAGAACTCGCCTCGATGATGGTCCAGTACGACCTCGATCGACTCGCTCCAGAAAACGCTCCCTGATGCAATCGTCAGAAAAACCGGAGCGCTTTGAATTCTAATATCTCCAGTTATTCAACCGCTGTCGGTACTCCGACTGATCCCCGGCAGCATCGATCAAATGCTTGAGCAACGGATCAAATAACTTTCTAGAATCCTCTTCGTATCGAAATGCCTGCTCCAGGTGCCAGCCTCCTGTGCCTGCGTCACCTGCGATCACCTTGCATATTGC
>JBJTAQ010000983.1:0-5619 GCA_046090945.1 Pirellula sp. | reverse complement strand
GACCAACAACCGTTGTACCAACCGTGGTAATGAGGATGGACACAGTGGTCGTGCCAACCATTATTCCAGTTGTATCCCGGACGATACCCCCAATTGTTACCCCAGTTGTTGTTGTTCCAATTGTTGTTGTAGCCGGGTCGATCCCAGAATGGACGATTGTAGTTGTTGTTGTACCAGTTGTTATTGAAGTTGTTATTGTTGATATTGATGTTGGTGTTTCCGTTGTTCCAATTGGGTCGATTGTTGTTATTCCCCCAATTGCCCCAGTTGCCACCACCCCAGTTGTTATTGTTGCCGCCGCCCCAATTATTACCCCAGTTGTTGTTGCCACCGCCGTTCCAATCCGGACGGTTCCAGGTACCGGAGCCTCCGCCACCAGGACGATTTGGATTCACGACACCCGGTAGGGTTTGTGCACCACCGATGCTCGGACGATTCGGCTTGGTTTGAGGGCGATTGATGCCGGGCACATCATTAGGACGATTCCCACCGCCGATGTTGATTCCACCGCCGTTGTTTCCACCACCGATATTTGGCGGACGATTGCCTCCGATATTCGGGCGATTGCCACCTTGGTTGCCACCGAGATTGCCACCGATATTCCCTCCAAAGCCCGGAGCGGGCTTGGTGGTTATTCCACCCTGTCCGGGAATACCGGGCAGAGGAGCAGGTCGCGTGGTGCCTTGCGGACGATTCACGCCACCGAGCGATGGACCACCGGTTCCCGGAATCCCAGGCAGCGGTGCTGGTCGCGTGGTAGGAGTATTGCCGCCGCCGATGCCTCCGATGTTGCCCGGCGCTGGACGAGTCGTCGAAGGCATCGAGCCGGGTAGTTTCACATTGGGTCGGGTGGAGGGAGACGAGCCTCCGAGGTTGCCCGGTGCGGGCCGCGTTTGAGGCATCGAAGGCTTGACCAAGGATCCGCCTTGTCCTGCACCAATTCCGCTTCCGATGCCGCCCGGAGCAGGGCGGGTGGTGGGCACACCACCACCAAGACTTGGGCGGCTGGTGTTCATGCTATTGCCGATGTTGGGGCGCTGAACGTTGCTAGGCATCGGACGAGACATTCCGCCGCCGATATTGCCTGGCATACTCGAAGGGCCAGCCGGGCGAGCTTGGGGCATCGAATTGCCGAACGATGGCCGACTCATCGGCATCTGCGGAGCGGGCCGGGCCGATGGCATTGACGGACGCGACATGCCACCCATGTTCGGCCGAGCTCCACCGCCACTGAAACCTGCACCACCACGGCCACCGCCGCCACCTCGAATTTGCGCCGAAGCCTCATCGATGGGACCTACATAACCGATCCAACCGATTGCAAATGCGGCTGGGTATATCCAACGCATCATCCACTGAGTACGTTTCATTCTCTTTTTGACCTTAAATGAATAAGTTGTTTTCGTCCAACGCCGAAAGGGGCAGGAAGGGGTTCCAGGATTATTCGAGCCAAGCCCGCTTGTGACTACGCGCTCAGGCAAACTTTCTCAACAAAACTGCAGGGGCAAAAGCCCTCTGCAGGTAAAATCTTCAGCGGGTTACTTGGCAACCGGAGGTTTGCGAACCACCGTATACTCGTAATCTGGCGCTTCCATCCCTTCGCTCATGCGATGGATCCCTTGTACCGTAAAACGATCCTTGCTATCAGATACCAGTTTCACCGTAGCGGTTCCACGCAATCCATCGGGACCGACTGCGCTGTTTTGCATCACCAAACCATTTGGGGTCGCATTCCAGACACCTTCGCCAAATCCGCCATCGGAATCAAACGTCCACGACCGGAACTTGCCCTGGCTAGCATCCCAAGCGATCCGCTGGAAGCTCTTCATGAGAACTTGGTCGCCGGCAGTGATGTTGATATCGCCGACGATAAAATTTCCGTTTTCATCCCATCGATAATTGAGATGGACTTTGGTGTCGCCCGATTCGTTGATCCACTCACCGACAATCCAAGCGAGTCCCTCGAGTGCTTCATGCGGCGTTGGCGGGAGAGCTTCGCTGACATCGCGAAGCGAAGCGAGCTTGAGCCCTGCATCGGTCTTCTTCCAAATCGTTGCGAATCGCAAAACCGAAAGACTCTTGCCTTCCTTGTCGGTGATCACGCGAGTGCCATCGACCAGCACCAGTCCTGCAACGGCTCGAACCGACTCGACTTGGGCTTCGCTCTTGGCGCCTGGATAAGTCGTCTGAAAGGCTTTCACAAGGGCTTTGATTTCCTCGGTCCCCAGGTGCACCGTCCCGGAATCGTCGATCAGTTCACCGTCGGGAAGAAACACCGCTGCGACTGCATCGGCGTTGCCAGCATTGAAAGCATCGGTCAGTTGCCTGGCCGCCTTGACCGCTTCGGTCTCCAAGGCCAACTGCTCAGGCGATACGGGTTTGGCCGCCGCGGTAGCATCGGCAGGCTTAGCGGCGGCGTCTTGCGCGACCGCATAACTAGTGGCTGCAATACCAACGATGAGAGCAGCCGCGAACGAGGATTTCCAAAAGCAATAAGTCATTTCCAAGAGGCCTCTAAAAACAGTTTGATACACAAAGCGATCGGTCAAGCATCGAAACGCGCGAGATTGACCCTAATACGATACATCGCCAAGCCTTGATCCTCAACCGCTGGCAACTCGCTACACTGGAATATCCACATGGGATTATCCACGGACTGTTATCCGCGCTTGCCGGATCAACCAATCTGCTTACGGTAAAAATTCTTCAGCGAATCGCAAGCACTTTAGACGGTTCCTGCAACCCAACAAACGTTTTTTGATGTTTAAACTTATGAGTAAAGAATTCTCGAGGACCTTTTCGAGAACCCTTGGCGTTCTGGCAAACCTGCTCTTGGGCCTGATGAGTATTTCAACTCACCTAAACGCCCAGCAAACGACTTCCATCCAGGCCCCTGGGGACATGGCCCCTCGCGACATGGTCAGTGTTCTGGCTGGTGATATCGTCCAGGATATTCAAAAAGACTGGGAATTTCGGCCCGAGGGCCAGGCGACTTGGCAACCTGTAACGCTTCCAAGCACCTTTGAAAGTCATCAAGGAGTGGGATTCGATGGGGTGGGCTGCTACCGAAAGAGGATCCCGAGGGTGGATCTAACGGGATCATCACCCCTATCTGGCAAGCGACTTTTGATACGTTTCGGCGGCGCTGCGACACGGGCGACTGTGATTTGTGACGGAGTCACCATCGGCGAGCACCTCGGCGGGTGGACACCCTTTGATTGTGACTTGACCAGGTTCGTAAGCAAGACCCGAGTTGCGAGTCCGACGGTCCCAGAGCAATCAGCGGCTGCGGAATCACAGACTTGCGAGCTTGTGATAAAAGTCGACGAATTGGTGGGGCACAACTCCCAAGGCTTCTTGCCGGTCTTTGCACCTCATTTCGGAGGATTATGGAAGCCGATCGAAGCAGATTGGCGAGCCCCGATTTGGATCGACAGCCAAGAGCTATTTGTTTGGGGGGAGTTATCGACTTGCAAATTGCACCTCGAGATACCATTAACGGGTATCGACCTAGAGTCGCTCAGAGCCTTCGTCGATGCCTCAAAGCCCTACATCCTGAGCGTCCGCTATCGGCACGCGCCTTCGGATCCAAACCCGCCGTCATCTTGGCAGGAATACTCGATCGAACTGAGCCAAGCCCAAATCGGTCTTTTGACAGAGCGCGGAAAAGTCGTTGTCGATGGGTCCATCGAGATCCAATCGCCGCAGACTTGGAGCCCGACGCGTCCGGAACTCTATGAGGTGAAGGTAGGATTACTGCAGGTCGATCAGCAGGGCTCGAATTCCCAGTGGATTGACCTTCAGGAGACTCGAGCGGCGTTTCGGGAGGTGAGGGTCGAGGGGTCCAAATTGCTGCTCAACGGCCAACCGCTGCGTGTGCGAGGAATACTCAATTGGGGGTATGCCCCACCGAGTGTCGCCCCGAGCCTGGACCCTGAGCACTGGCGCAAGGAGCTGCAGTTGGTTAAAGATTACGGCTTTAACTTGATGAAGTTCTGTCTATGGATTCCGCCCAAGGGTTATTTAGAGCTAGCCGATCGCATGGGGGTTTTGGTCTGGATCGAGTACCCCACATGGCATTCGAAATGGACACAAGACGCCTTGCCAACGCTCGAAAAAGAGTTCGACGAGTTTTTTTGCTACGATCGAAATCACCCCTCGGTGATTCTTCGAAGCCTCACATGCGAGACCGGACCGAGCGCCGACATCGAGGTGATACGCAAGCTCTACGACCGTTGCCATGCAAGGATCCCGGGCTCCATTGTCGAGGACGACAGCAGTTGGATCCAATGGAATCGCGTGCATGATTTTTACGACGATCACCCTTATGGAAACAATCACACTTGGGTTCCCACGCTGCAACGGCTCAAGAGCCACATCCAGGATCATGGGATCAAACCGCTGGTGCTCGGCGAAGCGATCGCTGCGGATACTTGGTTGAATCCCGGCTCGCTCGATGGCTTGATTCCTGTTGGCGAGCAAGCCAAGCTTCAGGGTGTCAAGCGAGGCACCGCGGGCCAACAGAGCACCGAGCCTTTTTGGTTTCCGCTGTCTTATCGTGCCGCAAACGCATGGTCCAAAGCTCGTGAGTCGGACATGGGAGTCCAAGCCGTCGCGCGGCTGGCCGAGGACTCGAAGCGCTACGCATGGCTGATGCGCAAGTACCAGATCGAGACGATGGTTCGAGAGCTGCCCGATGCAGGATATGTCGTTTCCGTGATTCGAGATTTCCCATTCGCGTCGATGGGACTAGTCGATTTTGCAGGGCAGTCCAAGTGGACCGCCGGCGAGTGGGATTGGCATGCGGATCACTTGATGATGCTCAAGACTCCGATGGACCGACGAAGCTTCTGGGGCGACGAGAAATTTGTTGCTCAGGTATTGGTCGATCGACTGCCTGGGCCAATAAGGTTTGAATCACGTAGCGGGGAATCCAGTAGCCGCGAGTATCGCGTTCGATGGACTTGGACTGGCGACTCGGTTTCGATCACAAGCGAGAAAACGATAGAAGCCGATTTGCTGCAGTCCAAAGAGTTCTCGCAAGGTCCCATCGGGGTGCTTGAGTTGAGCGAACGACTCCCCCAATTCGAGCGATCGCCAGATGAGAAAGAGCTTGAACCGGCTCTGTGGAAACTCCGAGTCGAACTCGTCGAACGATCCGAGTCAGGCCTGGAACAGATCGTTGTTCAAAATCGATGGGAACTGTGGCAAATCCCGAAAACACCTAACAAAACACCTTTTTTCGGGGCTCCGAATAGGCCTGGAAAGATTTGGCTACATGCGTCGTGCTCGGAGACCAAGGCTGCCGAGATTCTTGGTTTGGCGAAAGTTTTAAATGCAGAGGTCTCGGTATCTACGGAGCTTGCGCAGGTGGAGTCGGATTCGCTATGCATCGCGCAGAGACTCGATCAAAAACTCATCGAGTATCTCGAAGCAGGCGGACGCTTATTGCTCATTCCGGACGGGCAAGCAGGCAGTTTGCCGATTGCGGAGCATTGGTTCCTCCGCGGTGGTCCGATCGTCAGCGCGGATCCATTTTGGAATCGATGGCATCGGTTGCTCGTAGACATGCAGCATTTTGATTTGTCCGGTCCTGTAGTCCCAGATTTACAATGGCTC
>JBJTAQ010000982.1:0-2504 GCA_046090945.1 Pirellula sp. | reverse complement strand
CTTCGGAGACATCGCTCGCAGGAGCGTGATCACCGAAAACTTACCCGACTGATCGATCCGAACTTGCAGCGAATCCTTTTTGGTTACGTTGATCTCAATCCAACTACCGCGCTCTGGAATCACACGGCAAGAAGGAAGCTTGCGATCCGAGGTCCCCTCGGACTCCTCCACAAAGTCGACCCCGGGGGATCGGTGCAACTGGCTGACCACAACCCGCTCGGCACCGTTGATGATGAACTCACCACCACCGAGCATGATGGGGATATCGCCCAGAAAAACCTCTTCCTCAAGCGGTTGCTGGCGATTGAGCCGCAACCATACTTTCAAAGGCTTGCCATAGGTCAATCGCAACTGTCGGCACTCCTCGGGAGTGTACCGCGGTTTGCCGAGCTCAAAACGCAGGTATTCGAGACTGACGGTGTTATCGTAGCTGGTAATCGGGAAAACTTCGCGCAGAACGCTCTCTAAACCCTGATTCTTCCGCTTGTCAGCCGCGATGTCTTCCTGCAAAAACGCTTCGTAGGAGGCCGTCTGGAGCACCGTCAGGTTAGGGATCGGGAACTGACTGCGGCCCGATCCAAAAATGCGTGTTTCAGAAGGTTGCAATCGTCGCTTCGATGAGGTCGCCATAACTGGGAGATTCTATCGGTTAAGGAATACAAACACTCGAAATTCAAAATGGGCTGGATCGATGTCCAAGACACTCCTCGCCCTGGCATGGGTTAGCGAAAACGATCAAAAAGGATCCAATGTTCCTGATCGTCGACGCACGTCTCAAGCCTTAGGCCTGAAAACCGCAGCGCCGCAAGGAGAGGGTTTCATTCGGCCGGCTGTCTTAACAATCAATGATTTCATTGAAAACCCTCCGTTTTCGGAAAGAAAAACCGTTCGAACGCCGCTTGGCCATGCCCGTAGAGCGCAAGCGTACCTGCAATGCCATAGAAACCATTTCGCCGCTGAGGAATGTGATCCGTAACTACCAAAGTCCCCTCGAAAGCTCCGAAACGGTGTTGAGATCAAGCCGATGCATTGCTTCAACGCGACGCAGACCCACAAAAAATAGTGGATTTCCACATCCAGCATCGAAGCCCTAGTGTAACAATGCGAGGGGTTCTAAAAAGGCCACTTGGACGAAAAATTAAACTTTTTGGAAAATTAATTGCAAAATGGCACTCTACTAGCTTGATTGTGCAAAATGGTTCAAAACGGCCTTGGCTTCGATCCGAGCAAATCTCCAAACGACGGGATCCTGGGCTCTGCAAGTTAATTGGCCTAGTTGCTAGCTTGGCTCATTTGCTAGCTAAGCCGAGTTTTCTCGACCCAGTCCAGCCTAGTCTGTGTTGGAGCAAATTTGCCTTTAGGCTATGATTTCGGGAAGTTGAGTTCGCGTTCGGCGACTCATACATTTCAATTCCCCCGCTGTAACTCCTTCAGCCAAAACCTTTATGACACCTATCGTCGTGCCTGCCGTCGGTGAGAGCATCTCCGAAGTCCAAATCAGTCAATGGCTTAAGAAAGAAGGGGAGTGGGTTTCAGCCGGCACCGATCTGGTCGACTTGGAAACCGAAAAGGCCTCCGTGCAAATCTCCGCACCCGCCGACGGATACTTGGTCAAAATCCTGAAACCTAACGATCAGTTTGCCAACGTCGGAGAAGCGATTGCGGAATTCCAACCCGCAGCCAAGGGATCAGGGTCGGCATCCAGCACGCCGACCCCAACCGCCCCTGCAACCAACGCTGCTCCTGCCTCAAAACCCACTTCGGCTTCTCAAGAAGTTCGCGTGATGCCCGCAGCAAGGAGGCTTGCCGAAGACAACCGCATTGAAGCCGAGGCGATACCCGGTACCGGACCCGGAGGCCGAGTGCTCAAGGAGGATGTTGCCAATGCAGTCGCAGCCAAGGCATCGGTAACGGCGCCACCGACCGCGACGACACTCACACCCACTAGCGTCGCACCTGCGAACGTCACGACTAGATCTTCATCGACCGCCTTGCAACAGGGGACAACGAACCGGGGCGAAGAGGTCAAGCCGATGAGCATGATCCGCCGCACGATTGCGACCCGACTTGTTCGCGCTCAACAGGAAGCCGCACTGCTGACAACGTTCAACGAAGTCGACATGCAACCAGTCATGCAACTGCGAAACAAATACAAGGACGCTTTTCTCGAAAAGCATGGAACCAAACTTGGATTTATGTCATTCTTTGCCAAGGCAGCTTGCGAGGCCCTCAAGCGCTTCCCGGCCGTCAACGCTGAGATCCGAGGAAACAACATCGTCTATCGCAACTACTGCGACATCGGTATCGCCATCGGTGGTGGCAAGGGCCTTGTGGTTCCCGTCCTGCGAAATGTCGAACGCATGAGCTTTGCCGATATCGTAGTAGTGACGGTAGACGATGTTGTTTCCTCGGATTTCTGCGTTGACTGCGGGGAAACGTTTGAGGGCTTCGCAAGCGGCTTTGGCGAAGAACGACATGAAGCCGAGTTTTGTACCGTGCTTTTC
>JBJTAQ010000981.1:0-3812 GCA_046090945.1 Pirellula sp. | reverse complement strand
TAGGCGTCGGCGGTAGTGTTCGCTGGATCCAATCGGCGACCATCAGCAACTGAGGCTCATGAAAGAATCGACCGGTAAGCGCGATCGTCTTCGGCTTCTTGTTTGTCAAATCCTCGCCGAACGAAACCACCATCGACGGATGGCCAGTGAGGTTCATTCGAGCCAAGTCTCCATCGCCCAGGTAAACATCGATCTGACGCAGCACTCGCTCGGTCTGTTGGATCAGCGCCACTCTGGCTCGCATGGCTTGTACGTAATCGATCGCGGAACAGAACTGTGCTTCGCGGAATGTCGGTCCCCATTTCCCAACTTGATCATCTTGCTGGATGCTTTCAAAAAGCCCTCCGTGCATCGTCGCCGCTTCGACACTGATCGCGTCGGTCATGGCTTGGATTCTCGCATCCGGTTCGAAATCCAGTTCGACGACCTCGGCACCTTCGTCGGCAAGCATTCGCGCGAGAGTTCGCTCGGAGCCCTTGGGGCGACTCGATACACCGAATCGAAGCTTTTGTATCGACCAATCTCGAAGGGGCCACTCCATAGGAGCATCGAATACCGACGGATCCTTGCCGTCACTCCCTAGCATCTTGGAAAAAACCACTCCGCAGTCGCGAGGTGTTCGCCCGATCGGTCCTATCTTGTCCATCGACCATCCCAAGGTCATGCAACCGTAACGGCTCACGCGGCCGAAACTCGGACGCAGTCCGCAGGTGCTGCAGACCCGCGTTGGGGAAACGATACTGCCAAGGGTCTCCGATCCGATCGCAAAACCGCATAGACCTGCGACCACCGCACAGGCACTACCGGCCGATGAGCCAGAACTCCCCTGCTCGATGTCCCAAGGATTTCGAGTCATGCCTCCAAACCACTGATCGCCCCAGGCCAAAGTTCCAACCGTCAGCTTGGCCAACAGAACCGCACCGGCCGATTCCATCCTTTGTGCAACCGTCGCTGTCGCATCCCGCAACCGATCTTTGTAATCGACAGCCCCCCAAGTCGTCGGTATTCCAGGGATCGAAATGATGTCCTTGGCCCCCCATGGTATCCCATGCAAAACGCCGAGATCTTGGCCATTCGCCAGCAGTTCGTCGGCTCGCTTGGCACTTTCGATTGCTTGCTCGTTGTAAGAAACAACGCACAGCAATTGAGGGTCGTACCGCTTGAGCCGCTGGGTATACATCGCCGTGAGTTGTTCGCTTGTAAAGAGCTTGCGACGCAAGCCTGCGGCTAACTGCTCGACAGTCCAGAAAGCTACTTGCTCAAGCTTGTTTTTATCGAATTCCGGCAACGCGATCGACTCAAGCTGTTTGGAATTCGAATTCTCTTGAAGCTCTTTTGCAGATGGTTCGTCCGCGGTTCGATAACCAAAGACCGTTTTGGGCTCGATAAACGCAGCGGGCAAAAACACCGTCGCCATCGAGGTGTTCTCATCGATCGACATAGAGCGCAGAGCTTGGATCGACTTGGCCTTGGCATTGAGTCGCTTGGCGATCTCCTCGCACTGTTGGTCTGTCAGAGCAACTCGAGACTGCCATGAGGCTTGGCGAACCATCTCGGTGGATATTTCCTGCGTCCGAGCGTTCTCGGGAGCTTCTTGTTCGACAGGCATACAGACTGCAAGTGCTTGGGCTCGGCTTGTCCCAACGACCAAGCCGCTGGCGAGAATACTACTGATGATCCATTCGCGGCGTCCCAAAGGCCCAGACAGATGATTCGAGGAACTGCATGGATTCATGGTCGCTATCTAACCGTCGGTACGGAGACTGGGTTGGTCGGCACGCTCTGGCTCAGACGAACCTTGAGGGCCCCGATGCGTTGATAAAGTTCGGGTTGGGATGCGTTCAGGGCCAAGCTTTGTTCGTAATTCTGAACTGCCATCATCAGGTCCCCGGACATTTCCCGCGAACGGCCTTTGGCCGCCCAAGCTCTGGGGTTGTTCGGGTCCATTGCCAGAGCTTCGTTGAGATACTGTTCGGCGACTTTGTTTTGATTGAACTCCTGATGGAGTCTAGCCAATTCGATCCGAGGATCCGAGAGTCCAGGATTTTTCACAGCCCAATCCTTGAGCAACGTAAAGCCCTTTTCGGGTTGCCCTTTGTCGACCAGCAGGATCGATAACCCACGGTAGCAGTCGACGTGGTTGGGTGACATCTCGAGGCAGGTATTGTACATGCGCTCGGCATTTTCGATCATCTTGGGATCTTTCGCGGCAGTCCCGAGTTTGTGATACGTTGATGCCAAATTGTAGTAAGTGTCTGGGTTTGCTGAATCCGTTACTTTGGCCTGTTCAAAGTATTGAAGCGCCTCGGCATAGCGGCCCTGCTGAAACATGGCTACTCCGCGCGAGTTTTGACTCCTGCCTGTCGTCAACTGACAACCGCTGCAGCTCGAAAGACCGATTGCGATCAAGCCTACCGCAAAAAATGTCCACATCGAGCGCCCGATGGATGTGTATCCTTGTTCCTGTGCAGTTGCGATCATCCCCATGGGCCCTTTGCAAGTTTCTGCCGAACGAGTCTTGTGCGAAATGAGTTTCGACGGCCTGGAAATGTAGTGCTTTTCAAGCATCTAAAGCAATACGAGTTCCCGATAAACGCTCTTGACACCAGCCTTCGCGATCGGCTATTCCACGTTCGATGCAGGTCCACGCGGCGTCCTCCAATCAGGCAGTCCCGCGTAGAAACATTCCGCGTAAGAAAATCCAGCAAGGATCATTCACAGGATTATCCAACTCATGAAGCGTTTCATTTGGGCGGCAACCATCGCCGCAATGCTCGGCCAAGTCGGTTGCGACTCAGCAAAAAAGGATCAAGTGGCAAGCAGCGGTGCGACTGCAAGCAGCGGTACAGCGCCGGTCGTTGCTCCCAAGTCTGCTAGTCCCAATGCGACTCCTCAGGGTGATCTGGCTGCTGCGCCGCAAGAGGAAATGATTCCTTTGAAATCATTGAACCTAGCCAATCCCACCAAGCCGGAAGAAGTTGTTGGAGCGTTTTTGGAAGGAATGCGGACTAGCAATGCCAAAGTGATCGAGGCGCTGCTCTCAACGCGTGCACGGCAAGAAATCAAAGCCAAGGGACTGGAGATATCCCCGATCGGATCCCCGAACGCATCGTTTGAAATCGGCAAAGCCCAACAGATCGATCCGAAAGATCCGAACGTGATGCTCGTTTCGAGCAACTGGATCGAGCCAGGAGCTGCCGGGATGCCAGGTAGTGAATACGAAGTCGTCTGGGCCTTGATCAAAGAAGTCGATGGCTGGCGAATCTGCGAAATGGCTGTCGATACCCATACCGAGGGCGAAGAAGTCCAAGTGGTCAACTTCGAAAATCTGACCGAAGTGGTTGGCGAAACGGCCGGTGAGCGGACCGCTTCGCTCCCTGCAGGCAGCACGCAAGCCCCTGCGGCACCAGTCAATGCCCCAGCCCTTCCAAACGCCCCAGCTCTGCCGGCACTGCCTCCAGGACCAATCCAAGGCTTACCAGCCGCACCGGGTCTGCCAGCCGCACCGGGCCTGCCAGCCGCACCGGGCCTGCCAGCCCTGCCGCCAGCTTCAGGACCAAGTCTTCCAAGTGTACCGCCACCGACGGCACCTGCCGGCCTGCCTCCCCTGGGAGGCGCGGGGCGATAATTCCCTAGTTTTCTTTCGGAAAACCCAGGGAAACCGTTTCGGATTCTAGGACGATTCGGCCATTCTGGCTTGACCGGTTTTACTGGAATCCTCTATCTTTTGTCACCTGCCGACGACGCCGTCGGTCCCGTTTTTCGTTTATCTGTTTCAGTTTTGTTGAAGGGGAGTTCCCGACCATGGCATC
>JBJTAQ010000980.1:0-2298 GCA_046090945.1 Pirellula sp. | reverse complement strand
ATTCATTGCAACTCGTTGGGCCGTCGCCATTGTATCATTCAGTGTCGTGTTCTCAGCGACGACGGGAAATGGGGTGACGTGAAAGGTAGCCAGCAGCGAGAGACCTTTCGAGGTACGCAATCGAAATGGGTATTCCCCAGGATCGCACTGCGGATCGATCTGAAGCGTAGCTCTGACTTGTTGCTCGATCCTCCCGCCGTGTGGTAAACCGATCGGAGCAGGCAGGTTTTCGATCGACTCAAGCGATAAAACCTGTATCCCCGGTTTGTAGAATACAATCTCCTTGGGTTCTTCGAGGAACGCGCCTTGAATGATCACCTCAAGCTTCGTACCACGTTGCCCCAACCGAGGACGCACCCACTCGACGTCGCGCAACATATCTCCGGCATACCCCGATGAAAGCATCGAGGACGCGATCCAGAGGATCATGGAAAGACTGCATGTTGGTAGGGTGATTCGGTTGGACATAGCATTTAAGCCAACAGGGCGGATACAAGTTTCCCGTCTTTGATGATTTCGATCGGCCGAGTTCCGAAAGCGACCAGTTCTTTATCGGCGTCGATGCCCAGTCCGTGGTAGATCGTGTAGAGCAGGTCTTCGAGGGGCAGTCCCTCGCGAGCCGGTTCGTTGGCGACCGAGTCGCTAGCGCCATAGATCAAACCTTGTTGAAATCCTCCCCCGGCCAAAAGCATCGAGTAGCAACGGGCGTGATGATCTCTGCCAGAGTCCTTGTTGATCTTGGGTGTGCGTCCAAATTCGCTCGTCACCCAGAACAGCGTCGAGTCGAGTAATCCTCGACGATCCAAATCTGTGACCAGTCCCGAAATCGCATAGTCGAGCGGTCTCATGTAATCATCGCAGCACTTCTTGACATCCACATGGCAATCCCAAGCCCCATAGTCGATGGTGACAAAACGCGTCCCCGCTTCGACAAGCCTTCGAGCAATGATCAACCGCTCTGCAAGTCCCTTCGGATGGTACTTGTTGTCCGGAGCGAGGACCTTACCGGTGACTTCCGAGCCGTACAGTGCAAAAGTTTCCTCGGTCTCACCTTCAAAGGAGAACGCTTTTTGAGCCTCGGGAGAGGTAAGCACCGCGTATGCTTTTTTGTAAAAGCCGTCCATGGTGTCGAGCGTCGAAGGTTCGGTCTCCATAGCTCGGATCCGTTTTTCTATAAGCTCGCGAGCGGCATTGCGACGCTGAAATCGATCGAGTGAAAGTCCTGGTGGAAGCGAAAAATCCCGCACCTTGAAATTTTTTCCTTTAGCGGGATCGTCACCAATCTCGAACGCTCCGAAGCTGCTCGGAAGAAAGCCTGTGTTGCCCGCATAAGCATTGCGTTTCGGGATCGCGATGTACGGTGGAAGAATGCCTCGGGGGCCGAGTTCGTGCGAGATAATCGAACCCATCGACGGATAATCGATGACAGCAGTTGGGGTGTAACCGGTGGATAGATGATAGGTTGCTAAACCATGGTCTGGGACCTTTCCGACGATCGTGCGGGCGATCGTCAACTTATGAGCAACCTCGGCGGTCTTTGGAAAATTATCGCTGAAGATATCGCCATTGCGCGTTTTGACGACGCCGAAAGGGCCGCGATACTCGAGAGGTGCTTCGGGCTTCGGATCAAAGGATTCGTGCTGAGGAAACCCTCCACCGAGGTTCAATTGAATGATACTCTTGATTCTCTCGGGCAATTGCCCCTTGGCCGCTTGAGCCGAGAAGGCTTGCGTTTGCCCATCGCCAGCGAGAGCTTGGATGCGAAAAAAATCCCCCAACGACAATCCCAGCGCCCCCAGGCTACCGACCACGACTGCTTGTCGACGGGGCATTTTGCGAAAGCTTTCGCATCCATGGGAATCGACCGCTAGACCACCTGTTCGATTGGGTCCCATCTGGCTAGCTCCTATTGCTTAGGATCGAGAAATCCTTGTTGTTTCATCCATTCAGCGGCCCGATCGGGCCAAATCTGAGATGGGTTCCCTGTATTTCGAAGCCCATAGCCATGGCCTCCTGTCGGATAGAGGTGCAGGCTGAAGGGAACTTTAAGTTCGTTTAGTTTCATCGCTGGCACCAGGACGTTTTCGCAGCCGAGCCCGTCGTCTTGGGCCATCGTTAGAAACATCGGCGGCGTCTCTTTAGTGAAAACAACGTCACTGGCTAACTGCTGCTTGTTGTCTTTGTCAACCAAATATGCCGGATAGATCAGGAGCGTAAAATCAGGTCTTGGTACAAGTTCGTCTGCGGCATCGGTTTTTGGATAAGTTAATTGATCGAATCGCGTGGTGAGCATCGTGC
>JBJTAQ010000979.1:0-1454 GCA_046090945.1 Pirellula sp. | reverse complement strand
TGGATCGCAAACTCCGTTTAATCACCTCCGTTGGAGATACCAATCAAAACGGAACCAATACAAGCCAAGCCGCCTACCAGCTCACCCATGATTACCTTGTCCCATCCCTAAGGGAGTGGCTGACGAGAAATAAAAGGTCTTCGCCTCAAGGCCGCGCGGAGTTGGTCCTCGATGAATGCTCTAGGATTTGGGTTGACCGCAAGGAAGAGAAACAGCTACCGACTTTTTGGGAAACGGTTGCCATCTACGCTCGAACCCACAAGTCAAGTTGGAACCAAGCGCAATCACAGATGATGCGGGCGGCCCTCTGGCACCATGGAGAGCGAATGGTTTTTCTAACCGTTTACCTGACTCTCTTTTCGTTGATTGGATTGACCGTGCGGCAAGCATGGTTTGAACAGAATAGACTCAATCGGATACAGGAGAGAATCCGGCAGGTCATGAGCGTCGATCCAGCCAAGCTCTCAAGCCTAATCGACGATCCGACCTGGACAACCTCAGTGATTAACGATCACTTGGCTCCGATTTATTCAGCATCCGCTGATAGTCGTCGCTCGCAAGTCGAGCAGCTTCACGCAAAAATCATCGCCGTAAAGGACGACAAAAGTCTGGTTCTGCCACTCCGCGAGGAACTGCTCAGTACGGATGAAGTTCAATATCTTCAGCCGTTAATGAAAGCCCTAGCTCGATATTCAGAGGATCTCAATGGAGACCTGATCAAACTGTTAAACGACCCTAGCGCAACGCCAAAACGAAGATTCCATGCGGCGCTATTCTTGCTGGAAAGCTCCGAGATGCGGATCGCCAATAATTGGAGTGATTCGCATTTTGAGCTTATAGCGACGCAATTGCTCCAGGCGAACTCAGAACACCAACCAATTCTGCGAAACATACTTCGCCCCATGGCAACGAAACTGATGCCCTCGATTGAACGGGCATTCCAGAATAGAAACCTAGACCTACGAATCCAGGAGTCCGCCGCGAATGCATTCAAAGATTGGGTCAGGGATGATCCGGTCAGACTCGCAGATCTGGTCGCATCGTCGAATCCAAAGCAATTCGAGATCCTCTTTCCATTGATTCGGAATGACCCAAGCCGACTGGTTCTTGGCCATCTCAGTTCCATCGTTTCAAATATGAGCGAGTTAATCGATGCGGACATTTATTCAAAGATACAACTCGGTAAACGGAGGGCGACTGCTGCGATTAGCCTGGTACTTTTAGGTGACTACAACAAGACCTCTCCCCTGTTTCTCTCTACGGACAATCCAGAGGCGATCACTCAGTTTATTCATTTGGCTCGAAAGGAAGGGGTCACAGGTGCGGACCTAATGAATTGCATGTCTGCAGCCAATGCCTTCAATGGGAACTCAATCGCACTCTACGCCTTTCTCTCACTCTTGGGGGATTATGACCTAGCCGAAATCCCTTCGTCCGAGCGGGAATACCTAATC
>JBJTAQ010000978.1:0-2067 GCA_046090945.1 Pirellula sp. | reverse complement strand
ATAAAGTGCCAAGAATCGAATCGATCGCCTCTGTGCTTGACTTTTCCAACCAGATCAAAGCCGCTTGGGTTTTGTTGCGAAGGCGTGTTGGCAGGAGAACCCGATCTGCTGACGCTCAGCGCCTCGACCTTTGATGGATCGTTATCCAAAAAAGGGAGGCTGCCGACTGGCTTGTCGCGTAGAAAAAGAAAAGTCGCACAATGCTCACCCTCCCGAAGGATGCTCGGATCGTAGCGACTATTGACCGACGCAAGCGCGCGGTAGTCGAGGCTTTCATAAGCCGATGACTGCCGTCCGAGCTCGATTTGTGACTCGATGAATAACCCCTGCAAATTCCAACCCATCTTGATCTTGATCGGTCGCGGAGGCACCGCAGCACAGTTGATCATCGGTAGCAAATGCTTCTCCTCGAGCCCCCATCGTAAAACATCTTGGACTTTGTCGACGGCAGGCAAGCGATGCACATCGATTTTGAATCGGAACAAGGCCGCGGGGTCGGGTAATAATTCATTCAGCATGCAGCTACTGGCTCATGGCAAAGAGCGTCGGCGATCGAACCATTTCCAAACTACGCAAATGATGGCATCATAGATAGCGTGCGCCAAGACGCACGCAAGCAAATCGCCCGTTGCCCAGTAAAGGATGGCAAATAGCAATCCTGCAAAGAAGGCGATCACGATATAGGTTTTACTTAGCGGGTGCGCGAACCCAAAGCAGATCGCTGAGACCAACATGCCTGGCAGCGCCTCCATAAATGTCGCATTTTCGTAGAGAGATAACCACCAACCCTGGATCAAGCCCCGGAAGAGCAACTCCTCACCAATGCCAGCGCTGAGCGACAGGAGGAGCAATTCCGGAACACTCAGATTCCCTAGAAGGAACTTGAGCTGAGCCTGCACATGCTGATCGAGCCTTTGGATCGATCGAATCGGCAAAAGCGAAACGGCTTGCATGACCAGAGCCAAGCCGGCACCGACACCGAGGCCGATCACCAGACTCCGAAGGATTCCTGGCCAATCCCACCAAGGGGGAATGCCCTCGCGAGGATTAACTCCGAGGAACACCCCCAGGATGACAGCGACTAGCCCGAGGGCCAACTCAAAAACAACGCCATAGACCAGCGACTTGTCGAATTTACCCAAAACAGAACCGAGGAACACAGGTGCAAAGGATTGGAATGCTTGGAAAATGTCGGGAGGCTTATAAGCCGGGTTCTGTCCTGGCGAGGACATCGCCAAGGGCAATCATTCATCTAGGCCACCGATTGCTCGGTAGCTCGAGCGATCTACCCGGGTGTTGGCATCACGAGTCAGACACGGCCACCATCGCTGGCGACCTCACCCTGTTGGATCTTGCTCCAGATGGGGATGCCAAGGAGCACGGTCACCCGGACTCCTGGTGGGCTTTTACCCCACCATTTCACCCTTACCAACCCTTGCGGATCGGCGGTATCTTTTCTGTTGCATTCCCCCGGTCTTTCAACCCGTCGACGTTATCGACCATCATGCTCGTTGGAGCCCGGACTTTCCTCCCCGTCGGAAAACCTCTTGCGAAGCCTCCGAAAGAGCGATTGCCCAGCCTCCCGACGAGGCCATTATAGTCGAGTTGAAACTCGCCGGATCGATAAATTTCTCAGAAGCCAGGGGTTTGGGGCAACCCATCTTGCGGCAAGACATTCCCAGCCCGAGACGCCGACTGCTTGTAGTAGTCAGGACCAGGACGCCGCCCCCTTCGCTTGTAGCCAGTGGTTGGAATCAACGACGGTTCGATGCGCTGAAGCAGCCGCGTGATGGTCAACTTGTTAACGCTCACATCCAACTCGTTTGCCTCTTTGCAGATCCGGTCATGAAGACTCTTTGGCATCCGAATAGTGATCATCCGCTGAACTTCACTCGGATCGCAATCCGCATTATCTTTGGAACGCAAGACGGTGAGCATTTCAAGCACTTTCGAATGGCTATCGGTGCATTCGTAGAGCCGATACTCTCCGGGCTCAGAGAAGATTTCATGGGCCACGCCGTCTTGTCCAAGCGTCTCGCGATAAAATGCAGCCCAAGTGGGAGCCAC
>JBJTAQ010000977.1:0-4411 GCA_046090945.1 Pirellula sp. | reverse complement strand
ATCCTTGGCTCGGTACGTGAAGGTGTCAACTAAGCTTTGGCCGTCGACCATGGCACGGAGTTTAGCCGATACAGTTGGGTTGTAGACCACCGAACCATCGTTTCGGACCGTCACTGTAGCTCCCAGATCCGAGGTGGACTGGAAGCTCGCAACGCTCAGACTATCGTTGGGCAGATCAGGATCGGTATCGTTGGCCAACACACCTGGAGCCGTCACGTTCAGGATTGTGTGCTCGTCGGTGCTGTAACTGTTGTTCAGTGCGACGGGAGCATCATTGATCGGGTTGATCGTGATCGAGAAGGTCTTGGCCTGCGAACGGTTCACGTTCGGCGAGGTGCTTGGACCATTGTCGGTTGCGACAACAGAAACGATAGCGACACCAGAAGCGTTGGGAGCCGGGGTGAATCGTAGCACACCATTGGCATCGACCGTCGGTTGCGAGGTAAACAAGGCAGGCTTGTCTACGGTCGTCGAGATCGAAACGGTTTGGTTGGCTTCATCCAGAGCCGTTGGTGGATTGCTATTCATCCCTTCGGCCGGGACGATGTCAGCCAGCACGATACCGGTAAAGGCACCGGAATCTTCGTCGACGGTGATGTTCCTCGTAACGTTGAATCCGGGAGGATCGTTTACTGGTGTGACCGACAGGGTGAAGGTCGCAGGTTGTGAACGATTGTTGTTCGGTGGCGGCGAAGAAGGACCATTATCGACGGCAACAACCACAATGCTGACCGAACCATTCGCATCTTTGGCCAGCGTAAAGCTCAACTGACCGGCTGAATTGACTGCGGGACGGACGGCGAACATCGCATCGTTGTTGGTGGTAACCTCAAATGAAACGGTCTGAGCGTTCGGACCAGAGTTTTCGTCGGTCGCCGCCGGAGGACCGGCCAAAATGTTGGATGCCCACGATGCGGAGTAGGGTGCGGAGTCTTCAAGGACGGTGACGTTTCCACCGGCGGTGAACTGAGGTGGATCGTTGATAGGTCCGACACTGATGGTGATCGTACCGGTTGCACTCTGTTGTCCGGGCTTGTAGGTCGCATCGTCGGTTACAACGTAGCGAATGAAATCCTGACCAACAAAATTCAATGGAGGAAGGTAATCGAAGCGAGTGATTCGGCCATTGCTAAAGACCGGAATGACAACCCCTCCACGAGCCGTGAGTTGTTCGATATTGGTCATCCGAATCGTTTGACCTTCGGCAACTTCGTCGGCAGGTCCTGGCAAATCGTTTGCTAGAACATCCGACGTCTGTACCGTCACTCGGGAATCTTCCGTGGTAGTCGTCAAGTAACCGGCCGAAATCGGCGGATCGTTTACAGGGACGATGTTCACTGTGAAGACACTTTGAATCGAGACATTCGTGTTGGGTGGAGGTGTCGATGCTCCATTGTCCCTCAACGTGACGCGAACCCGAGTATCCTTGCCAGAGTTGCTGTTAATATCCTTGGCCGTTTGATAGACCAAGGTTCCATCAACACCGAGTGTTGGCTGGACTGCGAAGGCTGTCGGATCGAACGCGACGACTTCGAACGACAACTCTTGGTTCGATTCATCACCTGCGGTCACGGGGCCAGGACGGATACCGGTCGCAAAGTTTGGTACCGATACCACACCTTGGTCCTCGTCCGAGGTGGTCGAAGAAGGAATCGTGAACTCGGGAGCATCGTTGACCGGACGAACCGAGATCGTGAAGGTCGCATTCGGGCCAATGTTGTCGTTGGGGAACGGACCTGGGCGACCGTTGTCAACCAAGTTGACGATGATTACGGCCGTTCCATTTTGGTTCGGAGCGGTAACGAAACTCAAATCTCCAGTCGAGGAGATACGCGGCTGCGTACTAAAGAGTCCCGTATTGGAATTGAAGGTGACGTTGAAGGTCAGCGTCTGGGAGACTTCGTCGACCGCAGTTGCTGGTCCAGGCCGAACGTTCGTTGCAAATCCAACGACTCGGGTCGGTGTCAGACCCGTGACCGACTCGTTGTCCTCCAAAACCGAAACCAGCGTCGTCGGGATTGTGTACTGAGGCTCATCGTTGATATCAGCCACGTTGAGGGTCAGAATCTTTTCGGTCGACTCCGCTGGGACCCCGTTGTCTGTGGCGATCAAACGAATACGGGTATCCTTGAACAGACTGTTGACATCTGGAGCCAATTGGAACGTCAGGTCGCCAGTACCTGTGACCAGAGGTTGCACCGTGAAGGCAGTCGGATCGACAGCCACGGCGATGATGTTGGTCGTTTGGTTCGATTCGTCCGTTGCCGTCAATGGCCCAGGTCCAAGGTTGGTGATGAAGCCAGGGAGGGTTAGGAACCCGTCGTCTTCACGCATACTGAACGAATTGAAAGACATATCAAAGATCGGAGGATCATTGATTTCCTTGACGCGGATGGTGAAGGTCTGCGTCGTTGAGCGATTCACGTTTGGTGAAGTATTCGAACCGTTGTCGACCAAGCTGACGCGAACCAGGATCGGACCGGAGTTTAGAATGTTGACATCGGGAGCGAGGTCGTAGGTTAGCACGCCTGTCGGGGAAATCCTCGGCTGTCCAGCAACCCCATTGAACTTCGATGGATCGACCGCTTGGACATCGAATGACAAAGTTTGTGCAGGTACACCGCTGACCAATCCCAACTCGTCGATCGCAGTGGCAGGTCCAGCAGCGATATTCGTCGCGAAACCGTTGACCGGTGAAACCTCTAGATCTTCATCGATGCTGATGATCGGGTTGGGGATAGTGAACAACGGAGCATCATTGACCGCATTGACCAGCAAGGTCACGGTAATCTCAGCCGACGAATTGACGTCCGGTATACCAGGACGCGACCCAGGTGCTGGGCCATTGTCGACAGCCCGGACGCGGATCAAGATTGGACCCGAGTTGACGATATTCACGTCGGGTGCTAGGTCGTAAGTCAGCACACCGGTGGGGCTGATACTCGGCTGGCCCGCAGAACCGTTGAAGCGTGTCGGATCGACCGCTGTCACCGTGAACGAGACCGTTTGCGATGCAAGTTCATCGACGGCCGAACTTGGTCCTGGCAAGATCCCCGCAAGGAAGCCTGTGAGTGGGGAATTCTCGAGGTCCTCGTTGATGGTGATGGTCGCGTTTGGAACAGTAAACTCAGGTGCGTCGTTGACGTCTTGGACGCTGAGGGTGAACGTCTGAGGTGCCGATCGATTCACATCCGGAATGCCTGGCCGAGAGCCTGGGGCATTGCCGCTGTCGACCGCGATGACTTCGACCAAGATGGGACCGGAGTTGAGCAGATTGACGTTTGGTGCAAGGTCATAGCTCAGGGTCCCATCCGGGGTGATCGTAGGCTGAACGCTAAACCGAGAGGGATCCAACGCGCGAACATTGAAACTGATCGTTTGCCCAGGAGTTGGAGGATTCAAACCGAGCTCGTCGGTGGCCGAAGCCGGACCGGCGACGATGTTGGTCAGGAAGCCTGGAAGTGGCGAATTTTCCAAATCTTCTTGGATGGCGATCGTCGGATTCGGAATCGTGAAACCGGGTGCATCATTGACGTCCTGCACCAGGATGGTGAAGGTTTGTTCAATGGAGCGATTCACATCGGGGATGCCTGGTCGGCTACCTGCAGCAGGACCGCTATCGACGGCTACGACTCGGACCAAGATCGGTCCGGAATTGAGCAAGTTGACATCCGGTGATAGATCGTAGCTTAGTTGACCTGCCGCGTTGATTCGAGGTTGTCCAGCGACGCCGTTGAATCTCGTTGGATCCACTGCGGTGACTTCGAAGGAAACCGTCTGACCAACAGTTGGAGGGTTGAGTCCGAGCTCATCGGTAGCCGTGGGCGGTCCTGCGACAATATTGGTGACGAAGTTCGAGACCGGTGATACCTCGAGGTCCTCGAGAATGTTGATCACTGGATTGGGAATCCTGAACAACGGAGCATCGTTGACCTCGACCGGCAGAATCGTGAAGGTCTTGGGGGCCGACCGATTTTCATCGGGGCGTCCTGGACGCGAGCCTGCGGCGTTTCCGCTATCGATCGCGATGACTTCGACTAGGATCGGCGAAGAGTTCAGTGCGTTGACGTCGGTGTTGAGCGTATAGGTCAGCGTTCCATCGGCTGCAATCGCTGGCTGGCCTGCTGCGGTGAATCGGGTCGGATCCAAAGCGGTGACTTGGAAGCGAACCGTCTGAGCAGGGATGCCCGTGACCAATCCCAACTCATCGTCTGTAGTCGACTTGCCGGGGAAAATCAGATTCAAGAAACCGGATGCACTGACCGTCGCATCTTCGAGCGGGGTCTGAGTCGGCCTTGGTATATTGAACAGTGGCTGATCGTTGACGTCATTGATATTGATCGTCAAGGTGCTGTAGATCAGGGTCGGAGGTGTATCATCCATACCGGGTCGCTTGGGTAGCTCATCGCCC
>JBJTAQ010000976.1:0-7922 GCA_046090945.1 Pirellula sp. | reverse complement strand
GCAGGGGATCACATCGTTGCCAAAAAAGGGGTCAAGAATCTCAATGAGCTCAAGGGTAAAAAGATTGCATGCCAGCAGGGGGGGCCTCATGTCGGCCTGCTGTACGACTCGCTCGCTGCGGCTGGATTGACCCGCGAGGATGTTCAGATCGTTTGGACCAAAGATATTACGGGACCTGAGGGGCCTGCGGTCGCATTCAAAAACGACTCGAGCATCGATGCTTGCTGTGTGGTCACTCCCGACATGATCGGCTTGACCAGCGGGCTCGATGCGGTTGGCACAGGTGCCGAAGGAACTGTCGAGGGAGCTCATGTCGTCAACAGTACGGTGCAGATGAGCCGTTCGATCGCTGACGTGTACGCTGTACGGCGCGATTGGTATGATGCCAACAAGGACTGGGTGCAAAAATTCGTAGCAGGTCATTTGAAGTCGACCGAGCAACTGGTCGCCATGCGCAAGGCCTATGGCGAGAGCGGCAAGCTCAGCAAAGAATACGAGCAGATTCTCTCGATGTCGCAGCGGATCTTTGGCAAAGAGGTTCTACCGACGCTCGAAGGAGATGTCCATGGATTGCTTTTGGATTGCGGTTTTGTCGGTTTACCTGGGCAAATCGCATTCTTCAAACAGAAATCCAATGCCAGCGGATTCGAGGAGGTCATGAGCCGATCGATCAATCTTGCGACGCAGTGGAAGTATGCCAAGGCTCGAGCGGGCTTTGAGCCGAACGATTTCGATTACAAGAAGTTGGCCGAACTCGGTGGCATCGAGTACGTCGAACCAAAGACAGTCGAACGTTTTAATCCCAGCGCCGAGTCGACCGAGATGTTTCTCGGTGAAAACCTCGATGCCAACACCATCGTCAGTTTCTCGATCAACTTCGAGCCCAACGAGCAGACGTTTTCCAGCGATCGGTATGGCGCTGAGTTTTTGAGGGCTCTGAAGCAAGCCAGCCAGTTTGGAAACGCGGCGGTGGTAATCCGAGGGCACGCAGATCCGTCCAAGACGCTCATGGACTTGATCAAAGCAGGGATGTCCAAGGGGATAATCCAGCAAAACGGGACCCAGGGAAATTATCGTTACTTTATGAACGGCAAAGCGCTCGATCTGAGCCGCACTAAAGAAGTTGTCGATTTGATTAAGAACGGATCGTTTGGTGGTGGGAACAATGATCCTGCTGTGACTATGCAAGCCGCCTTGACCCTGTCCCAAGCCCGTGCAGAAGCGGTCAAGAAATCGCTTGAAAAATATGCCAAGGATTCCGGTATTACGGTCGATCTGTCTCAGATTGTTCCTGTGGGAGCCGGCATTATGGAACCGGTGATTCCAAAGCCTAGGAATATCGATGAGGCCAAAGAGAATATGCGAGTCGAGTTCCGAATCGTGAAAGTCAATCCCGAGGCTCTGACGCCGACTGATTTTAACTTTTAGTAGCAGCAACACCTATGAAATCCATCGCACACGCCTTGTGGCTGTTTCTGTTGATTGGTATCGCTGCCAATAACGGCAAACCGCTTTATGCTGGATCGAATGATTACGTCGTAATCGTCCTCGATGACTCCGGTTCGATGCGAGAGGTGATGAAGCGAGATCGTCGAAGCCGGATCGATGCTGCCAAAAGTTCGCTCAGTCAAGTGATCCAGCAGATTGCGCCCGAGACGAACCTCGGCATCCTGCTGCTCAATGGAGCCCGAGTGAACAACCATTGGTACATTCCGATTGGACCTGTCAATCCGCAAGAGGCAATCAATCGAATCAATGGCTTGCAGGCCAATGGAGGGACTCCGCTGGGCGAAGCCCTAAGGATTGCATCGGATGAATTACTTGCGATACGTTCCAAGAAGATCTATGGAACGTATCGGCTGATCGTTGTGACCGATGGCGAGGCCTCCGATCAAGTGTTGCTTGACCAGTATCTTCCCGATATTTTGTCCAGGGGGATTCTCATCGACGCCATCGGTGTCGATATGCGGGGCGACCATTCGCTAGCGACTAAGGTACATAGTTATCGCAGGGCCGATGACCAAGCATCCTTGGCCAACGCCATCCAGGAGATCATGGCTGAAAGGAATGGCGACGATCAGGCTGGCGATCAGCAGGATTTCGCGATGCTTGATGGATTGGGGGATTTGGATGTCGCCGAGGTTCTCAAGGCGCTTGCCAAACCCAATAACGACAAGGTAACGGGGATCGCGTTTCGGCAGCAACCCCGGGACCCCGATACTGGGGTTGGGGGTATTCCTAGCAATGTACCTGGCCCTTGGGTGCCGAGCACACCGTCGGCAAGCGTAGCGCCCAATCCGAGTGCGTCCAATCAAGGATTTTTTTCGCAGTTGCTCGCAACGGTGTGCACGTGCTGTTTGCCGTTGTTGCTCGCGATGTTCTTTGTTTCGGCGTTCCTGACCGGATCGAAAAAGAAGCGACGCGATCGGTGAGAAGCTGGCAGTTTTGCTGTCAAATCCACATGCGATCTGTCCGTTCGGACGGATCCGTCTTGCTTTGAACACTTGGATTATGTTAGTTAGCCTTGGGAAATAGAGTCATCCTAAGGAGTCCACGGCATTGAGAAGGCGATCATCTGGATGGGTCATCGCGCTGTTGCTTGTTGGATTGTTGCATATTGGCTGTGCCTCTGAGCGATACTTGCAGCCCAGGCGTACTCCAGTCAATCCGCTTAGCGATGCGTTGAATTTGATGCACCGATCCGGGCCTCAACCGACTGGGCGGACGATGTCGCTGTTGCGGCATTACGATGTGCTTGATGTTTTTCATCAGCAGCCTGAGTTAGCGCTCGAGAATTTACAACGTGTAGCGACCGACGAGAAGGGTGCTGAGAAAACCTACGCGATAGCTGAGCTTGCTTATATTCTGGGGGTGCGATACCAGCGTGGCGGCCATCCGGGAAAAGCGTTGGACATGTATTCGGTAGCCGTGAGCAATGCCTATTTATACCTTTTCTGTCCGGAACTCGACGGATCGCGGAACCCTTATGATCCTCAATTCCGCGGGGCTTGCGATCTGTACAACACATCGCTTGAGGCTGTACTGAGGATTGTTAGCAATGAGGGGAACCTTAGGCCGGGCTTGAGCTACCGAATTAGCACCGATAGTTCCTCGCATGATGTTCGCGTTGCGAACTGTGGACCTTGGCAGAATGAGGACTTTGGAGAGCTCAAGTTCTGCAGTGACTTTCAGGTCAAGACGATTGACGCAGGGAATGTGACCTATGGAATTGGCGTGCCGATGCTTGCGGTCCGAAATCGACCTCAGGAGCCAACCAGTGCCGAAAAGTATTATCCGGAGGGGCTTTCGTTTCCCGTTACAGCGATCCTCAGGGTTACCAACCCGCATTTGGCTGGCGCTCAGGAGCAATACGATGAGACTCAGCCACACCGTCGGCATCCATGCGTGCTGGAGTTGCACGATCCGCTTTCGGGATCCGAATTGCTTTTGGATCAGCGGACGGTTCCGATTCAATCGGACCTAAGTACCCCTCTGGCACATTTCTTGGAGAATCCCAGGTTCAAGGAGCAGACCGACAGTACCGCTGGCTTGCTGTTTCCCGATCAATCGCAGAAGCTTCGGGGGATCTACATGCTAGAACCCTTTGATCCGAATCGGATTCCTGTGGTGATGGTGCATGGGTTATGGTCGAGTCCGATGACATGGATGCCGATGTTTAACGATTTGCGTTCGTTTCGAGAGCTTCGGAAGAACTATCAATTTTGGTTCTATCAATATCCGACGGGCCAGCCATTTTGGATCAGTTCAGCTCAGATGCGAGCCGACTTGGAAGAGCTTCGTCGGAATTTAGATCCAGAACACCAATCGCCCGTTTTGGATCAAATGGTGCTTGTAGGCCATAGCATGGGTGGATTGGTATCCAGGATGCAAACGATCGAAAGCGGTGATGAGTTTTGGAAAATCGTCAGCGATGCCCCATTCGATGATGTTCAAGCTAGTGCGGAGGAAAAGGGGCGGCTGGCAAGCGTGTTATTTTTTCACCCGAACCCATCGATTCAGCGCGTTGTAACGATCGCGACACCTCACCGGGGTAGTGACTACGCCAATGACTACACGCAGTGGTTAGGCCGCAAACTTATTCAGCTCCCATCGGGTTTGATCGAGATGGGCAACTCCTTGATCCGTCAGAATCCAGGGGTCTTTCGAGATACCGAATTGCTGATTACGAAAACCAGCATCGACTCACTGAGTCCAAATTCGCCGATTTTCCCTGTCTTGCTCCGCTCTCGCCGAGCCCCTTGGGTTCGCTACCACAACATTGTCGGTATGCTCGAGCATTCGGGATGGTTTTCGGGCGATACGATCGAAAGCGACGGAATCGTCTCGTTTCAAAGCGCTCAAATGGATGATGTCCAGACGCAGATTGTTGTACAAGCCAATCATGGTTCGGTGCACACCACGCCGCGGGCGATTTTGGAGGTCCGACGTATCTTGATCGAGCATCTGCGAGAAGCATCGGAGACCCCTCGGCTGGCGGCTTGCTTGGACTTGCCCGACGAGTGGAAATTAAGGCATGCGTCGATTCCTCGGCGCGATTCCAGGCGTATGGATTGGGGTGTTCGCCCTGCATCGGCGCAAAGCCCATCGAACTCTTGGCCTGCGGTCACCAAGGCCGACGTACAAGGAGCGAATCGGATTCGTTGAATCGTCGCCGAAACCTAGCGTATTTGGCTCTAGGAGCATTGACCCTATTGGATTGGCTGCCTTTCGGGTAGACTACTGGGGTTCTGATGTTTTCGATTCCCAGTCCGCTTGTTCCGCATCGATCATGGTCGAGTTCCAATTCAACGGTATCCCACAGAAGTCTCCTGTGCAGACCACGGTTCGGGGATTGCTGGAAGCCTTGAAGATCGAGGCGCGTTTCTGCGCTGTGGAGGTTAATGAACAGATCCTACCTAGGGATCAGTACGAGAGCTATCGCGTTCAGTCCGGCGATCGGATTGAAGTGGTCACCTTGGTAGGTGGTGGCTGATGCATACCCAAGTCCATCGATTGAGTGTGGCTGGAAAGTTGCTTGATAGCCGGGTCATTGTCGGCACGGGCAAGTACGAGACACTCGAACAGATGAGAGACTCTCTCGATGCCAGCGGCTCGAGTTGTGTTACGGTCGCTGTGCGGCGTGAAAAACTCTACGACCGCGACGGGAAGAATCTTTTAGACTTCATTGATCTAGATCGATTCACACTGCTGCCGAACACTGCGGGCTGCTACAACGCCAAGGATGCTGTACGAGTTGCAAGAATGGGCCGAGAGATCCTCAAGCAGTTGGGGAATCCGGGCGCTGATTGGGTCAAGCTGGAGGTCCTGGGAGATACCAAAACACTTCTTCCCGACCCGCTGGCCACCTTGGAAGCTTGTCAGAGGTTGGTCGAGGATGGGTTCAAGGTGCTATGCTACACAAGTGATTGCCCGATTATGGCTGTTCGATTGAAATCCGCCGGAGCTGCAAGTGTTATGCCTGCTGCTAGTCCGATTGGAAGTGGCCAAGGCGTCTTGAATCCGAACAACCTTAAAATCATCCTTGAGTATCTCAAGAGTGACGATCCAGATTATCCGGTGATCATTGATGCTGGTGTAGGAACGGCGAGCGACGTGTCCGAGGTATTTGAATTGGGTGCCGATGGCGTGTTGCTCAATACCGCGATCGCTCACGCTCGGGATCCGGTTTTGATGGCGAGTGCTGTACGGCATGCGGCCATCGCAGGTCGTGAAGCATACTTGGCAGGAAGAATACCCAAGCGGCTTTACGCGACGGCTAGCAGTCCCGAAGAAGGCTTGATCACCTCGCGTCCTTGGTAAAACCTCCTCTCGAACACTATGAACTCTTAGAACATCGATCCATCGAAGGAGTTAGTCCAGTGCAAACCGAATCATTCGAAGTCGTAGTTATAGGGACCGGTCCTGGAGGAGAAGGGGCTGCGATGCAGGCGGCCAAGGCTGATAAAAAAACAGCCGTTATCGAGTCTTACAAGGAAATTGGGGGTGGTTGTACTCACTGGGGTACGATTCCGAGCAAGGCCCTTCGGTTTTCGATCTACTCCATGATGGAGGCGATGAACAACCCGATTGTCCGAGACATGGGTATCCATATCAACCCGACGATGGCACAGTTGCGAGCAAGCTCCCGTTCAATCATCAACAAACAAGTCGAGATGCGGCAGCGTTTCTATGAGCGCAATGACGTGCCTGTTTTTTTCGGGTTCGCCAAGTTTGTTGACGAACACACTCTGGAACTCGATCCAGAGACCCATATCCGTGGCGACAACATCATCATCGCCACTGGTTCACGTCCATTTAGGCCCGCGGGAGTTGATTTCAGCCACCCTCGCATCTTCGACAGCGACACTATTTTGGAACTGAAGACCAAGCCACAATCGATCACGATCTATGGAGCAGGTGTGATCGGTTGCGAGTACGCGTCAATGTTTAGAAACCTTGGGATCAAAGTCAATCTGATCAATACTCGATCCAAGCTGTTGGAATTCCTTGACGACGAAATCATCGATGCGCTGAGCTATCAGATGAGGGATTCTGGCGTTATCATTCGCCACAATGAGACATTCTCCAAGATAGAAGCCAAGGACGACGGTGTGGTACTGTATCTTGAAAGCGGGAAACAGGTCAAAACAGACGTTCTTCTGTGGGCCAACGGACGCACGGGCAATACCGATCGCCTAGGCCTCGAAAAAGTTGGGATCGTTCCAGATTCACGCGGCCTGCTGAGCGTGAACCAAAGCTTCCAGACTACATGCCCTCATATCTATGCGGTCGGAGACGTCATCGGATTTCCCTCTCTTGCCAGTGCTGCTTACATGCAAGGCCGAGCGGCGAGCCGACATATTTTGGGTGCAGAGGACGATTTGCAACTGACGGACATTCCGAATGGGATTTACACAAGCCCCGAGATTAGTTCGATTGGTAAAACCGAGCGGGAGTTGACAGCGCAGAAGATTCCTTACGAAGTAGGTCATTCTCAATTCAAGAGCCTTGCTCGCGCCCAGATTACCGGGCGAGCGATCGGGATGCTCAAGATTCTCTTTCATCGCGAAACTCTCGAGATCCTGGGTGTCCATTGCTTCGGCCCCAACGCTTCAGAGATCATTCACATCGGACAAGCGATTATGAAGCAGCCGGCTCCCAACAACACGCTCGAGTATTTCATCGACACCACATTCAACTACCCGACGATGGCAGAAGCTTATCGAGTCGCTGCGTTGAATGGTTACAATCGTCTTTTCTAGCAACATTTACAATACTTTTAACATGACTCACCCTGCAGCACCGGCCAATCTACCTGAACCCTCGGTTATTCCAGTCCAAGGTTGGCACTGTAGCCATTTGTACTACCGATGGGATCGCAAGGAGTTGGCTTTGATTGCGCGTGATGGACATGCTAGTGCCCCACAGCAGTTTTGCGAATGCCTCAACGATCTGAACGACAGACCCCAGCGTATGCAGTCATTTATCATCAGTGGCCACAAAGCGGACCTTGGACTGATCCTGATGGACCCCGATCCACTTCGTATCGACCGAGTGCATCAACGATTACTATCGACTCGACTAGGATCAGCGTTGATTCCAACCTACTCGTTTGTTTCCATGTCTGAAATCAGCGAATATCTTCCGACCAAGGAGCAGTATGCTCAGAAGCTGATCAAGGGTGGAGAGGATCCAGGCTCTGCGACATTCCAGGCCAAAGTGGCCTCCTATGAACGCCGCATCCCGGTCATGCATGCACAGCGTCTTGCTCCGGAATTCCCCAACTGGCCCGCGATGTGCTTTTACCCGATGAACAAGTCCCGGAGCGTTGGTGCCAACTGGTTCCTGGAACCCTTTAGCTCACGAACTGAGATGAAGGCCATTCCGCTTTGAGCATGTTCGGCCATCATCTCAGTTCGTGA
>JBJTAQ010000975.1:0-1273 GCA_046090945.1 Pirellula sp. | reverse complement strand
GTGGCGGCGTTCGAACCTACGGACACACAGTATTAGTCGATTGCTATAGTGTGCAGTCGTGTATAATCACTGAATTTGCTATTAGCGCTGAGTGCGATTGTTGAAGACACAACCAGTACAAACTGTATTTGTAGACCGTCTGCACCGTCCTGAACCCAACCGATTCGTAGAGTTCAATCGCGCGAAAGTTGTGAGTGGTCACTTCGAGAGTCACACTGCGGCAACCGGTCAGGTAAAAGCCTCGCAAGGCTCTTCGGATCAACTCCTTGCCAACTCCACGACCTCGCCAGGATGATACCACGGCGATGTTCTGGATCGATCCGTGTACCGGTCCGCCACGAAGTCCTTGGATGGTTCCAATCGGAGTCTCTTTACCATGTTCATCCTTGACGCAGGCTAACCATGTCGCCTCGGGTACGAAATTGGTCTTGATCGATATCTCTCTCATCAGCTGGCGACATCCCTCGCGATTGGCCAAGCTCGCAAAGACATTCCCGTCCATCTCTTGACGAAAACTCTCCCACTTGACCTGCGCATGCTGATGGACCAGTTTCGGGTGCCAAGGTATCCATTGAAGATCGGGTTCGGCCGCAGTCTGGTTGATCCAAGCCAAGCATGAGGCAAGCTCGATTTGCATCCGATGCCGCTTGATAAAAATCGATCGTGGAACGGTCATAGCTGTGGAACGGTCATAGCTGTGGTGCTGCTGCGAGACTAGGTTTCCGAAGTCCCCCTGGGGGAACTCGATGCTTGCCGAGCAGGTGTACCGATGTAGGTCGTCTTGTCTGGGATGTCCCTGACGACTGTCGAATTGGCCCCAAGGATGGACCAAGCCCCGATACGGCGTTCGGGGATCACACAGGTTCCTGTTCCGAGCAATGCGCCTGGATCGACGGTCACGTTTCCCGCCAGATGGCACCCCGGGGCTACGTGAGCAAAATCTCCGATGGTGGAATCGTGATCCACGGAACTTGCGGTGTTGATAATCACCCCGCGTCCTATTCTCGCTTGGGCGCCAATCGCAGCCTTGGGCATGACCACGGTACCCGGGCCCACCTCTGCCGAAGGTGAAACGTAAGCGCTTTGGGCAATCGCCGTTGCAAATTCGAACCCTAGCGATTCAAAGCGATTGGTCACTCGCATGCGCAGCTGATTGTCTCCTAAAGCAACCAATGCCCTGGCATTTGCGGCAAGCAGTCGGCTCAGGGTAGGGGAATCTTCCTCGAAGATCGGTACCCCCAAAATTCGATCGGCAGTCCGATGGGTATCCAAA
>JBJTAQ010000974.1:0-3045 GCA_046090945.1 Pirellula sp. | reverse complement strand
CTGGCGAACAAACCCCAGTGCGATACGGTGTATTTCTCAGGGATCGACATCCGGCAATTGATCCTTTTTTGCCAATGGCAAAACTACCCGCAAAGATTTCTAGAGTTTCTCATTGCCAACCAGTTTCAGCTTGATCACCTCAAGTACGACGTGGGGGTCGATTATAAGTGGTGCAGGAGTGAATTGGTCTGCATGAAGTCGGGGATTTACGGTTCTTTTTAGCCGCATTCAGGAATTCCAGCGGATCGGAACTCTTTTTTCATGCTCTTGGCTTCTCGGTACTCCCACGAATGGAGTTAGCTGAGACGAGTTCTGTTGCATGGCGTAGAGTTTCAACCACAGAGGCACGGAGGGGCACAGAGGGGCTTTGAGTTCTCGCGGTAGCGTTGAGCAATGTTGAGCAATGCGGTGAGTCTCTGTCTCTCCGCGGTTAAAAAAGGTTTTACAGGGGTTTTGCTGGGCAATTTCCGCTTACGAAAATTTTTTCGATCTCTTGCAAACCACTGCTCGCATGTAGATGTCGATTTTGGTAAATTTCTTCCTCGAAGTGTAACCGTCTTGGTTCCCACTCTTCTGAGCAATGCTTGTCGGCGTGATGCAACTGGATAGATGACTGCAACGAGATTTTTCAAATACCGAAAAGTCTGGACGATTGAATCGTTCGAGAGCCGCATTATGCTCTCCGCGGACCTATCGAAAGATCTGCTGACTGACCCGTTGATCGAACGTATCGACACGCCCACAGCACCCATCGATGCTCCCTCGAAAGGCACCTCTGCCCAACCCTATGAGTCTCTGCAACCTTTGTCGGTCGACAAAGCGCTCGAGGTCGATCTGCTCGATAGCTCGGAGGATGAACTCACCACTTCGTGCTGGTTCTCGGAAGACCTCGCTTTGCAGTCGTTGGATTTCGATTCTCGCGACTCTGCCTTCAAAGAGAATTTAGCTGAAGAGCCCGCTCCAGAATTGGCGATGGCGTCGGATGTCGCCATAGCGCATCGGTCACCTGAGGATACCCTTGTTGACGCTGGAAATGAGTCTCCAAATCTTGAGCAGATTGAGCCCCATTGGGCAATCTCGGATGGCGCACTCGGAGCACAGACAGCTCGTTCAGAAATGGTATCGAAAGGGCCCAGTCGGACACCCATTACCGACGGCTTGCCGCTGGATTTTATCGAACAACAGACAGTGATGACATCTGTGTCGATCACGGTACCGTTACCGCGAGGTCCACCTCCAGTTGAAACCGATTGCTTCGATTCGGAAATCGCCGATGTCAATGAAAATACTGTTCAAACGAGCCTTCCTTCTCTTCCCGAGGGAATGGGCGTAGAGTCTATTGCAAATCGGGAAGCATCCTCTGTCTATCGTTCTTACGGGCCTGTTCCTGACTTCGTGCCGGTATTTGATGAACTGCGCGTCGAGTTTGTTCCACCGGTTTTTCAAACTGCAGTTTCGCTGTGGCAAACCTTCGGTTTGGATCCTCTTCGAGCATCAGTCCTACGAGGTCTGAGAGTTCAAATCTCCGACTTGCCAGATGGTCAGTTGGGTTGGGCTGATCCTGACGCAATCACGCTGGATTCCAACGCTGCTGGCTATGGTTGGTACGTCGATTCAACCCCTTCGGAGCACTCCGAGTTTACCAGTACTGATAGCCGCTTGAGGCTCCCCGCGGAGCCTCAAGGTTTGGCCAGCGGTCGCATCGATTTGCTCACCGTCTTGCTCCATGAACTCGGTCACGTTCTAGGGTACGAACACGACTCTGGTTTAGCTGTCATGAGCGCTGCGCTTGCTGCCGGCGAGCGGGTCCTGGTTGGCTCGAACGATCCTACTGAGACGGTTCCTCCAAACGCCTCGCCAGTCTCCGGACCACTGACCGTTGTAGATGGCAACCGATTGGTCGGAGAGGCGGACGACAATGATCTAATCTTCCGCATCTACAATTCGAATTCCAATGGGCTGTTCGATGTCGAAGTGACCGGTTCGAATGGTGACGACGGGACCTATCTGGACATCACATCCATCGCAGGGGTACCCCTCGGCCTCAACGACACGATCGTTCTCGACATCGACCAAAGTGCCTTTTGGGATTTGACCGGGATCGGAAGCGGCACCCTCTCGATGGGGGGGTTCCAGCCTCTAGCGTTCAGCCTTGTGGAAAATCTGACCGGAGCGGCGACGGCCAAGGATACGTTCAAGCTGTCCGATGGCAGCATGATCGGTAACATCACCGACCGGGCGGGAGTTCTGGAGGTCCAAATCGAGGACTTCCTGGTGCTCGGAGGGGATGCTGATTTTTCCCGCGTCACGCAGTCTGTGAGCCTGGACAACGGAGTCCAAGTCAGCAACGCTCGTGTTCTAAAACTCGGATTGACCTCAGGCAACTTCTTCGCGGGTAGCAATTACGGCCAACCGAGCGAACAGGGATACAAGGCATCGAATATTAATCTGGGGCTAGCAATCATCACCGATGTTCCTGGAGGGAAAACTTGGGTTGCCCTGACCGGCACAGCCAGCGGGATTTCGACCATCGGGTTTGATAAGTTTTCTTTATCCGCTTCGGATTTGTCCGTCAGTGTCAATACTTCGTCCGGTGGACGGGTGGTTGACTTCAACGCCGGAGGTAGTCAGTCGGGCGGAACGCCAATGAGTATCCCTGCTGGTCCAACCATCAATTTCGACGGTGACAGCGGGAGACTTTTGCAGGTTTCCGGTACGATCAACAGCCTCAATCTCTACGACCTAGTCTTCGGCACCGCAAGTTTAACTCTCACAAGCCGATTGGTGGATGTGAGCTTTAACGGAACGACGCTGTCTCTGGATAATGCGAGCTTATTGAGCTTTGGCCTGAGCGATTTGGATATCTACGCTGGCACCAGTGGCACTGGTGTGAGGATCACCGGCGGTACGATAGCCTTGGGAGTGATCAAGCCAGCCAAGCCCGCCGCTCCGGCGACAGACGATCGAACGTATGTGGGGATCCAAGCGAACTTTGCGACAGCCACTCTGGTGGGTGTACCTAGGGTGGCGTTGAACCTGAGCGAC
>JBJTAQ010000973.1:0-3156 GCA_046090945.1 Pirellula sp. | reverse complement strand
CATCGGTGACCACGGTCGTTCTGCCACATAAATGACCATTGTCGCTTTTGATGATCGCCGAAAACTCCGAGACGCCATCATCGCATACATGAATGGCACAATTCGGACCTACGCATTCGACGACCTTAACTCTGAATGCATGGACTCGCATGACGAAGGCGTTCGGAAAATCTCTAAACTTCTTTACCAAATTCACGACGACACAGTTGATCATCCAATTTCTGTAACTCAAACGACCTGGGACACGCTGTTGCGGATTGTCGCGTTTCTCGAAACCGATTTAACTGCCGCCACAGATATGGACAATGACCATTGGCCGTTCAAAGACGATACCGAATGGAACTGCAATCGACCGGCTATCGCTGAGATTGATGTTCCTTCCTACACCCCGCAGATTCATAGATTGCCGGTCCACGGTTCACTTAATCGAATCCCAACGCTGGTGGGTCTTGGTATACTCGCATGTGTCATTGCATTGATCTTCGTGGGATTGATCGCAACACGATGACGTGGCAGAACCAAGCGATGCACGCAAGTCGCCGGTCCGCCGCGAATTTGAATCATAGTTTTTTGGCGGCGACTGCGTGATCGCACGCGTTATTTGGAAGAGGAGTGCCTTGGTAGCTCAATCAATTCCAGCTCGATGGCTCGGCGTGTACTGCTATGATCACAATTGCTACTCGCCGGATTTATACACGGATACAGAATTCGAAATGACTTTCGCTATCGGATGGTTTGGTCGTTTCAGCGGAACGATAGTAGAAGCTGAGCCCGGCATCGCTGAGCCAGCCTCAATTCGTGGAAGGATCACTAGATTTCGAATCGCGTTCACGAAGCAATACGCGAGCCTTTGGGTGCCGGACGAATCTGGAAGCGTGTCTGCCATTCCAGGTCAAAAATCTTATGTCCTTCATTACGTTGGAGACATAGTTGACAATGGTATGCGACTTACTGGCACATGGAAGATACCATCGCAACGAAGATGGGTCGATGGATCTCCGTTGGACTTTCCGACCTGTACGGGTACATGGTCCGCGAAACCCTTGATAGAATGAAACCCAAATAACAATGGGATGGACACGAAGGGCTCGATCGACGCGCTTTGAGATGGAGAGTCTTCTGCTCGCCCTCGGTCATCCCCGCCGTTCGTCGAAAGGCAGCTGCGATCAAACAATGAATGAAGAAGTCGCAAAACTGGCGATCGAACTCGACGCTGATGATCCGGCTGAACGGTCGAGAGCGGCAACTTTTGCTGGAAATCATGGTGTTGATGCAACCATTCTTCTTCCGCGACTTTTGGAGATGGTTTGCGGAAACCTAGTTCTCGAACCTGCCGCGAATCGGTGCGGAGAGTATGTGTCGCTCGGACGTATACTCCGCTCAATACAAGAATTGAAAGATCAGCAACTCGCAACTGATGAGATGATCCGACTTTCGGACCATTGTACTTCAACAGTCGCATCTATTTTGGAAACTGCATCCGGAGCTAGGGCCTCGCTCCTGATTCATATTCTTTCTTTATCGGGCCCCCAGGCAAAACATGCCGCGTCCATAGTCTCAAGAGTTGCACTTCGATTAGAGGATCAGCGAATCAATCATCGAGCTTATCAGTTTGCATGTTCGGTTTGCCCAGAGTTCGTATTGACTCCTCCTTGGTGTGATTTCGCACCCGACACCCCAGAGGAAAGAACCAAATGGGGAGCGCTGTGATATACTTGCAAAGAGCGACGAACAATCCACTGCAGCGAAGCGGCGGATCAACCGTTTTGACTTTTAGAAACTTTACTTGCCGCCGCTGGCTGAACGGCGGCGTTCGGACATTGAAAGGTAGTAAAAATGCAAACAGTCTACCTTGAGACATCTGTAATTGGATATTTGGCATCTAGACGTAGTTCCGATTTAGTAGTTGCGGCGAACCAACTTTTGACGTTCGAATGGTGGACTGACCATCGGTCCAAGTTTGAGCTTTTTGCGTCTCAAGCGACGGTCGATGAATGTGCTGCTGGCGACGTCGTAGCTGCTCGCGAACGTCTAGTGTTTCTCGATGGATTGCCGATACTTTCGGTCGATTCCCAGACGCTGGTTCTTGCCGAGGCCTTGATGAAGCATGTCGGACTGCCTGAGAAGGCAGGTGTTGACGCGATCCACATTGTTACAGCCGCACAAAACAAGATCGACTATTTGCTTACTTGGAATTGCAAGCATATCGCAAATCCGTCGTTTCGACATAGAATAGTCCAAGTACTATCGGATTCCGGCTTTGTTTCCCCAGTCATTTGTACACCGCAGGAGTTGCTTAATGTTTGACGACCCAATTGTTGCTGAAACAAGATTGCAACGGGATTGTTATGCCGCCTCGTTTGGGTACGATCTCACAAAGATCGTGGCAGACCTACAGGCGAGGCAAGGCAAGGACGGCAGACGAGTCGTTGATCGCCGGAAAAATGCCGAACAAAACGATGCACCCAAGCCGCCGAACGTCGGTTTTACTGATGGTGCGTCTACTGCGGCGGCTGGGTGATCGTTGGGCGTTCTGGCACGGAGATGGCGTGACGTGGCATCAATGCAACGCAACTTAGCAGGCTTGGCTATCGTTGTCGCAATCATTTCCTTAACAGCTACAGCGGCTTTGGGCTGGTGGAATTTTATCGGCACTCAAATGGTCTCCAGAGGAGATATTCGGGAGGCATGCTATTTGGCTGTTGCTTTTGATGATTATTTCGAACAGAAGGGAACGGTACCTTCTGCAACGGACGTAGAAGCCTTTCCGTCTAGATTGAGATTTCTTAGGATTGATCATGGACGTTATCTTTACGCCTGCGGGCTGTACGGACGAGATTTATTGGTAATCCATCATAGAGGACAAGGAGACTTCGACTTCTTTGTAGAGGTAGGCGGAAATTTGTGATGTGCCGATGCATCGAAGGACTAGAGGTCCAATTAGATTTCCCTAGCCGGTTGACTCACCAAAGCCAGAAATCGGGTAAGGATGCCCGTTGCCGGGCACCCTCCCCACACCACCTAGCATGCGGGTCCGCACTAGGCGGTTCCACGAAAATGAGCAAGTTCTGCCCAGAGGGTTTTCAGACTCAAGACACCCTGCGAAGCTAACCAATCATTCGTCATCCCGACACCACTTGCGATCGTCTTGGCCAT
>JBJTAQ010000972.1:0-7561 GCA_046090945.1 Pirellula sp. | reverse complement strand
CACAACCGCTACGCCTTTAGCTGCTGGATGGCAGGGGCGGGGTTGACGCCCGGCATCGCTTACGGCGAGTCGGATGATATCGGTTGGAAAACAGTTAAGGATCCGGTCACTTGGCACGATTTTCATGCGACCGTGCTGCATTTGTTTGGGATCGACCACACCGAGCTGACCTACTACCACAACGGGATTCACCGAAGACTGACCAACGTGCATGGAGAGGTCGTAACTGGTGTATTGAGATCGGACTGATCGGATTAATTCGCGCTGAATGGGGGGGGCTGTCCGTCGAGCGGGCGGTTCGATTGCTTGCTAGCCGCCAGGAGCGACAACTGCTCGACGAGTGTCTCGTAACGGACTACTACACGATGCTCACCGAGCAGGAATTGCTTCATCGCGGGAGGAAAGCTCAGGGCGTAGGCGATTACATCGGTCAGAGTTCCTAGAGGGATCTGCTGGCTGAGCAGGTCGCTAAATGCATCCGACTGGGCCAGCTCCTCAGGCAGAGCGGGTGTAAAAAGTTCGAGCAGATGGACCCGAGCGGCTTCCTCGGCGATTGGGTCCTCGAACGGTTCGTCTTCGACAATCTGAACATGAGCTTTGCGAAATGGCAAATCCTCATCGATTTCCTCGATGATCCTGGCTCGCTGAAGTCCCGCAAGAAGGATGTTGTGCCGGCCGTCGCCGACGGGAGTATGAGAGATCACCCTTCCGATGCAAACATTCTTGGAGATTCTCGGTAGGCGTTCAAAATTTGATTCCCAGCCGGTTTCCAGGATCGCCATGGTGATCAGGCGATCCGATTCGAGGGCTTCGCTGAGCAGCTCGCAGTATCGGGGTTCGAAGATGTGAAGAGCCTGGATTACGTGAGGAAACATCACCAGGTTCGGGAGTGGAAAAAGCCGAACGATTCCGTCGAATTCAGTTGGAAGGCCCAAGTTTTCCCAATGTCCCATGTCGGCTATCCGAGATTGCTCGATGCGATCAAAAATTCGTAAGGTCGATTCGGGGATCTACACGCCTGTCATTGTAGGGATAAGTCCAGTTCGAACCGCCAAAAGGCGACTCCAGTGACTTAATGGCGTTTAGGACGCCGGTAAAAAGTCGTTGCATCGCGTGTATTCGTAGGATTTATAGGGCGTGTCGGGATTGAATCTTTGGGGATTCGGGAGGTGTCAAATCGACAACGCGCCAGGTGCACGAATGATGACAGGCTTGAAATTCTGCCGTTTTGCCCGGAAGAATCGAAAAAGTTGAGGATACAAGTTGGTTCGTGATACACTATAATGGGGGGATCCTCCCTGGCTCTCGCTCTGAGACTTACGGTTCCGATAAGATGGAACGGCAAGTCTGGGGCTGCGGGACTTTCGCGAGTCGCAAGAGCTACATCCCACCTTGAAAAACCAAGACTGAGTCAACAGCGAGTCGCATCGCTCGGCGTCGTCTTTTCCCCAAGTCAATTCAACTGTTTCAAAACGCGTGTAGGAGTATCAGTGATGAGATGCTTAGGTAATCCGATGGGTCGTCGTGGCTTTATAACCGTCGGTGCTGTGGGGGGGCTAGGGTTGACCCTGGGGGATATGTTCCGGATGCGTGCCCTTGCCGACAAGAAGCATTATGACTTCATCGAGGCCAAGGCCGAGAGTGTCATTCACATCTTCCTCCCGGGCGGGATTGCCCATCAAGAGACGTTCGATCCGAAGCCCTACAGTCCGCTTGAGTATCGCGGCGAGATGAAGACGATCAAGACCAAGTCGGGGGATGTTTTCTGTGAAACCGTGCCCCGATTGGCCAGCATCTCTGACAAATTCACGGTGATACGATCGCTCACGCACGGCGAGGCTGCCCACGAGCGGGGTACTCACAACATGTTCACCGGCTACAAGCCCTCCCCTGCCCTTTCTTACCCAAGTTTCGGGTCGGTCATCAGCCACGAGTATGGGCCTCGCAACAACCTTCCTCCGTATGTTGCGATTCCCAACAATCCCAACGAATTCTCGGGCTCAGGTTACTTGAGTTCCAGTTTTGGCCCGTTCAGTCTAGGAGCGGACCCTGCCAATAAAGGGTTCAAAGTCCAAGACTTGAATCTTCAGGGAGATGTCGACATGGCACGCTTTGGTCGACGCCGCTCGGCTCTGCAGGCGGTCAACGAGTACTTTGAGTCCAAGCAGAAGTCGGACAATCTCAATGCGATGGACACGTTCTACGAACGAGCTTATTCGCTCATCAGCAGCGATGCGGCTCGTGAAGCGTTCAACATCGAGGCCGAGGACAATGCTCTGCGAGACAAGTATGGTCGGAACGCAGCAGGCCAGCGTTTGCTCATGGCACGACGGTTGGTCGAAGCCGGTTCGCGAATGGTGACCGTCACTTATGGTGGTTGGGACATGCACGGTCAGATCGCTGCAAGCATGCGACGAGACATGCCACCCTTGGATCAGGCGCTAGCGACTTTGATCGAAGACCTCGAGGCTCGTGGTCTATTGAGCAAGACGTTGGTGATGGTCAGTAGCGAGTTCGGTCGTACTCCCAAGATCAACAACGATGCAGGGCGAGATCACTGGCCGAAGGTCTTCAGCGTTCTTCTTGCAGGGGGCGGTATCAAGGGCGGGTTGACTTACGGTTCCTCGGACGCGACTGCCACCGAGCCTGAATTCGATCCTGTATCTCCCGAAGATCTAGCAACCACGATGTATCACTTGCTCGGTATTGTTGCCGACAAGGAGTTGATGGCTCCTGGTGATCGTCCCATTGAGATCTGCGATGGTGGTAAAGTCGTCACCGACTTGCTCGCCTAAGCGAATTCTCGGTCTATACAACACGCGAGTTGATTCTTCAGAAAGCCGACGAGGTCTGAGTGATGATTTGGTCGATAGCGATCGGTGTGCCTGCGAAGCCTGCAACCAGGATCATTCGTAGGCTGGCGGGTATGTGCCGCTGGGCACTGCTGGGAGTTTCGGTCCTTGGAGCGTTCAGCTCGCTCGGGATATCCACCTCGGAGGCTTCGCAGCCCGAGGCCAACTCGTTATCCGTAGTTGGGGTGCAGCGTGGCCAGTCGGTCGAAGTCCAAATCTCAGGAGCTCGTTTGGGAGATGCCCGAGAACTGCTCTTCTACACACCGGGCTTGTCGGCGACCAACATCACGAAGGTCGACGACAACAACATCAAGGTCACGATCACTGCGGCCCCGGACGCAAAACCGCAGTTGCACCCGTTTCGCGTGATCACCGCGACGGGAACAAGCAACATGCGTCTGTTCGGTGTGTCAGCTCTGCCGACGACAGCCGAAGCTGAGCCGAACAGCGAATTCGCAAAGGCCCAAGAGATTCCAATCAACTCGACTGTCGATGGCGTGGTGCTCAATGAGGATGTTGATTACTACTCTGTGGAGTTGGAGGCTGGCCAGCGGCTGAACGTCGAACTCGAAGGCCTTCGGCACGCTTATTTGAACAACTTCTTCGATCCCTACGTGGCGATCTATGATGCCAATCGATTTGAAATCACCGCCAGCGACGATTCGGTATTTCTGCAACAAGATTGCTTGTGCTCGATGGTCGCCCCGGCCAAGGGTCGCTACATCATCGAGGTTCGGGAAAGCAGTTTCGGTGGCAATGATCAGTGCAAGTACCGCTTGCATGTCGGCGGTTATCCACGCCCTGTAGCGATTCTTCCTGCTGGGGGGCCTCCTGGGCAACCCCTGACGGCCACCTGCATCGATCTACTCGGAAACACATGGCAGGAAACCTTTGAGATACCGGCGGATGCCAGGACCAAGTCTGCCGGGGTGTGGTCGCAACAAAACGGGCTCATCGCTCCTTCGCCGAACATGCTACGGGTGAACGCACTTGCAAATGTGCTCGAGACCGAACCGAACTCCGACTACAACGCAATTCCAACCTCGCATCCGGTCCCGGTGGCGTTCAACGGGGTTTTGGAGTCCGAACAGGATCGAGACTATTGGGTATTTGAAGCCAAAAAGGACCAGCAGCTTGATATTTCAGTCCATGCGAGAACCCCGTTGCGATCCCAGGTGGACCCGGTGTTGCAGATTTTCAAAGTCGGTGGGGGTGGGCTCGCATCGAACGACGATCAAGGTGGCCCGGACAGCTACCTGAGCTTCAAAGTCCCGGAAGACGGCAAGTATGCCGTGTGTGTGTCAGACCACTTGGGCCGAGGCGGCAAGCACTTTGTCTACCGGGTCGAGGTCGCTCCTGCAGAGGCCGAGATTGGAACGAGCGTCAACGAGCAAGAGCGATACATCTCGCAAGTGGTGAATGTCCCCAAGGGTGCTCGTATGGCTGTAGAGACGAACCTAGTGCGCAAAAACGTTGGGGGTGAGGGACGAATCAGCGTTCCAGACTTGCCTGCTGGCGCAACCCATTCCGACGGCTTGGTTGCTGCGGACCAGAGTTTGATCCAGATGATCTTCCGGGCCGCGCCCGATGCAGCGAATGCCTCGAAACTCGTTGATCTATCGGCTAGCTTGGCGGTCTCCCCGGAAAGGACACTCACAGGATTTCTCAATCAGCGAACGCAGCTCATACGTGGCCAGAACAACGTCGATGTTTGGGGTGTGTGGCACGATCGCTTGGCCGTCAACATCGTTGATGCAGTTCCTTATGACATCGAGATCGTGCAGCCTCAGGTTCCCATCGTCCGCAATGGTTCGATGAACTTGACGATCAATGCCAAACGCAATCCAGGTTTTGATAAACCGATCAACGTGCGATTGCTCACTGCACCTCCTGGCATTGGAGCTTCCCCAGTGACGATCCCTGGTGACCAATCGACGGTGCAGATGAGCATCACGGCCAACAACCAAGCGGCTATTAAGAAATCGCCGATTTTGGTACTAGCGACCACCGACAGCGGCTTTGGACCCGTGACGATCGCTTCGGAGTTCGTGGAGCTGGACGTTCAGGATGCTTTGTTTCAATTCAAATTCGCAAAGACGATGGCCGAACAGGGCAAGCCTGCCGATGTGGTCGTTGGAATCGAGCTCAAGCGACCTGCAGAAGGAACCGTCGAGGTGGAAATTCTCGGATTGCCACCAGGAACGACCTGTGCGACTCCCAAGTTAACCGTGGCTGCCGATGCCAAGCAATTGGTTTTTCCTCTGACGATTCCAGCCGAGACACGTGCTGGTAACTACAAGACGATCGTTGCACGCGGGACGGTCACGAGCGATAAAGGATTGATCTCGCAGACCAACGGGAACGCGGAGGTCCAGATCGACGTTCCGGTTGCTCCCCCCCCTGCCCCGGCGGCTGCCGCCCCGATGCCGACTCCTGCTCCAACAGCGCCGGCAGAAAAACCACTGAGCCGCCTAGAACAGCTTCGTCAACAAAAAGGGGCAAAGCCCTAGGATCGCAGTTTTTCTCTGAATCCCAAACAATCAATCATGCGAACTTTTGAATCTACAAGAACTTGGATCCGACTTGCTGCTTTGGCCGTTTTGGCTTGCTATGCCAGCACCTTAGGGCTGTTTGCCCAGGACCCGGCAACACCAGCACAAGAGCCAGCAGCACCGGCACCAGAGCCAGCACCTGTGGTCTATAAGTCGTTGGCAGTGTATCCGCCGGCGGTGAAGATCAGCGCGCAAAACGATTTGCAGCACATTGTGGCAGTGGCAACCCGAGCCGACGGGATTACGGTGGACGTGACCGACCAAGTTCAGTGGAAACTGGAAAATCCAGCGGTCGCGAAACTGGAGAATTTTGTCATCTATCCGTTGGCCGATGGGGCAACGCAGCTTGTAGGTAATTGGAACGGAATGGAGACTCGTTCCAGCCTTGAGATCACCCAAAGTCAAACGCCTCGTACCGTTGGCTTTGAGCGCGATGTGCTTCCGATCTTTACCAAGGTGGGCTGCAACACCGGATCTTGTCACGGTGCGGCGCGAGGCAAAGATGGATTCCGTTTGAGTCTCTTTGGGTTCGATCCCTTGGGTGATTATCAGCGAATCACTCGCGAAATCGGAATCCGAAGAATCAATCTTGCGGTTCCCGATCAAAGCTTGCTGTTGCTCAAGGCCACTGGCAGTGTTCAGCATTCGGGGGGCAAGAAGGTTGAGCCGGGTAGCAAGCACTATCAAACGATTTTGGCTTGGCTTCAAGCGGGCGCGCCGGCCGACGCGGCTCGGCCACCGGCGGTGACCAAGGTGGATTTGTATCCGACGCAAGCGGTTCTCGAAGGCGAGGGAGCAAAGCAGCGTTTGGTTGCTGTTGCCACGTATGCCGATGGTACTCAACGCGACGTGTGGGATCTGGCTGGATTCACCACCAACAACGAGCGGACTGGAGCTGTTGACGCCGACGGGAGGATCACCAGTGGTGTACGAGGAGAGGCCTTTGTGATGGCTCGATTCGATACCCATACCGTCGGAACCCAGGTCTTAGCACTGCCGACTGGATTGCAATACGAGGCCAAGCCCAGTCAGGGCAATTACATCGATGCTTTGGTGGATGCCAAGCTTCTGAAATTGCGATTGCCCCCTAGCGGACTGTGCACAGACGACGAGTTTGTCCGTCGAGTCACGGTGGACATCACTGGTCTTTTGCCGACCGAGGAAGAGACCACCAATTTCATTGCGAGCACTGATCCAAACAAACGAGCTGCATTGATTGAAACCCTCTTGGGCCGCAAAGAGTTCAGCGAGATCTGGGCGATGAAATGGGCGGATCTGCTGATGATCAAGAGCAACAATCAGGTCTCCTACAAGGCTGCTTATTTGTATTACAACTGGTTGATCAATCAGATCGCCTCGAACACACCACTGGACAAGATCGTTCGAGAATTACTGACGGCAACTGGAGGAACCTTCCAAAACCCTGCTACCAATTTTTATCAAGTCGAGCAGGATCGATTGAAGATGTCGGAAAATGTGGCCCAGGTTTTCATGGGGATTCGAACCCAATGCGCCCAGTGCCACAACCACCCGTTCGATCGATGGACGATGGATGATTACTACGGTTTTGCCGCATTCTTTTCTCAGGTTGGCCGCAAGCAGAGCGAAGACTATCGCCAAATTTTGGTCTTCAATGGCGGTGGTGGAGAGGTCAATCACCCGGTTGGTGGAGCGGTGGTCAAACCCCGGTTCCTCGGCGGTGGCCCTGCAACGACCGATGGCAAGGATCGTCGTGTGGTTTTGGCCGAATGGATGACCAGCACCGAGAATCCTTTCTTTGCAAAGAGTGTTGCAAACCGCATTTGGGCTCACTTCACGGGCGTCGGTATCGTCAATCCTGTGGATGATTTCCGTGCGAGCAACCCTGCGAGCAATCCCGAGTTGCTCGATGCTCTAGCGGCCAAACTCGTCGAGTACAAGTACGACATCAAGCAACTGGTGAGAGACATCTGCAATTCCCAGACATATCAGCGAACCACGGTACCCGTGCCAGGCAATGAGGATGATTTGCGAAATTACTCGCATGCTACCGTTCGTCGAATTCCAGCCGAAAACATGCTTGATTGCATATCGCAAGTCACCACGACGAAGGACAAGTTCCGGGGGTTGCCTCTGGGTGCACGCGCGGTCCAGATCGCTGATGGTGCCACGAGCAAC
>JBJTAQ010000971.1:0-8139 GCA_046090945.1 Pirellula sp. | reverse complement strand
ACAAATCGAAAGCTTGCGTTGCCTGCGAGGACAGGAGTAGGTTGAGTGTACGGTCTTGGTGCTTCTTCCAGTTCGAATCACCGGAGGCTCGATCCAAATCCCGTCGAGCTTGGTTGAATCGACCCAGGAGTTCCTTGCGCGACTGCAGCTGGTCAGCAGAGGCACCTCCGGCCAGTGTCAGCGAGGGAGCTTGGAATTGCAGCGGTTTGTCCACTGAGCCATCGACAAAAAGAGGGTCGAATTCGACGCCCAAGCGAGCGGCGAATTGGCCAGGTCGAGTATACGGCGGCTTGCTGGGCTTATGAGGAAGCGTGATCGTGTTCGGCAACGAAGAACGCGCTGGTGTTTTGTTGGCAACAACACAGCCCATCGAGGGCCAATCGTCGGAATAGGGGCGACGATCATTGCCGAGCGACAGGAATGTCGGATCCGGGATGTGCCCAGTCAAATTGTAGTAGTAGCCTGCGTGGTGGTCGTTGGTATTGACCGTTGCACCGACGGATCGAACAATCGCCAATTGGTGAGCTTGTTTTGCAAGTTTCGGGAGATGCTCGCAGAGTCGGATTTCTGGAGCCGATGTTTGGATTGATTGAAATGGACCTCGGTACTCGACAGGTGCCTCTGGCTTCATATCCCAGGTATCGATGTGACTCGCTCCACCACACAGGAAGAACAAGATCACCGATTTGGCTCGGCCACCTTGAGCCATCGATCCGGTAAAGGCAGCTTGTGCGGGTCTTGGTGAACCCCAAGGCATGCCGGCGACGAGCCCTCCGGAGGCAACCAGGAAAGCTCTTCGGTCGAATTTCTGAAACTGGTGCATGGCGGTTTGGCGGGACAAGTACACACGGGAGGAATGCCAAAAGTATACATCAAAATCCCGGGGGATGCGGTCTGCGTGCGGCTGCTGAGGCTACTGGGCAGGGTCATCCACCTTGGTGACTTCTCCTCCAAGAACCTCGATGAATCGCTTGATCAGAGGATCGGCCATCATTTCGCGAATCCGCTGCGGCTGAGACGCCTTCGACGTTTGCGTTGGCTCGTTCAATTTATCGCCAATTACATGGCGCATCGGCTTGTCGGTTATCACAAAATTTAAGAGCAACTCCCGGCCTGTGATGCTCCTAAGTCCATCGGTCAGCTTTCGCATGTTCTCTGGGCTAGAAAATTTCGACAGAGTCAACTGCGCTTCCTTTGCCAGTCGGACTTCCCAACGGTCTCCTTCATGTTCGTTGACTTCTAGAGCCAAGGAGGCCAGTTGCCGCGCGAGACCTTCGAGCCCCAGAGCAACACTTGCCAATTGTTCCAGAGGTCCCTGAGGGACTTGTTCGGTTGATTCACCTAAAGACTCCGCATGGGGTACGGCCGTCGAATCGTCCGAGTTTGGGGTTGCATTCTGAGTCGCTGGAGCGATAGGTTCTTCGGCCTGTTCAATCTCGGCCGTTTTAGCACTAGCTCTTTGGGTCAGGGGTTCTTTTTTTTTTAGATCCTCGGATTGCAACTGGGATGGGGCCGTTGCGGAGTGTAGGGGCTGAGTCGCGACTCGGGTTGGAACCGTGTTAGGATTTAGATTCTGTGCGACACCTTGAACTACATCACTGAGGGCTTGCAGGTCCGCCAAATTGCAGATTTGGACCAAGGCTACTTCGAGCAGAATGCGGCTCTGCACACTATGTTTCATCTTGACGATCGTTTCGTCGATCAATTGGATCGCTGCTAAGAGAGTAGAGAGTCCCCAGGTCTGCCCCATCGACTTTAACTCGGCAGCGCGACTGGTATCGACAGTTCGCATCAGATCGATCGGTGCTCCGATGCAGATGGTCATAATATCGCGCAGGTATCCTAAGAACTGTTCGGCTAACTGACCGGGATCGACGCCCTCGATGATTGCGGCATCGAGTTCCATAACTGCCTTAGCTGCATCCCTAGCCACCATGCACTGCGCGAAATTGGCAAGTCGGGTTTCGTCTGCCGTACCGAGCATTGCATGGACTTCGGCGACCGAAATATGTTTGCCGCCGAAACTCAGCATCTGTTCGAGCAGAGACTGGCTGTCCCGCATCGATCCGGCCGCACGCCTGGCGATGACCTTCAAGGCTTCCTCGTCGGCTTCGGTTCCCTCGTTCTCGCAGATGAATTTCAGGCGTTCCAGAATTTGATGAGTGCTGACGGGAGGAAAGTCGTAGCGTTGGCATCGGGACAAGACGGTGATCGGGATCTTGTCTGGATCCGTAGTGCAAAAAATAAATTTGACGTGAGCGGGTGGTTCCTCCAGCGTCTTGAGCAAGGCATTGAAGGCCGCTGGGGTGAGCATGTGAACTTCGTCGATGATATAGATCTTGTAAGCCGATTGAGTTGGTCGGATCGATGCATTTGCCCGCAACTGACGAATCTCATCAATCCCGCGATTGCTGGCTCCATCGATTTCGATGACATCCATGTCATCGCCAGCATCGATCGCTTGGGCGATCTCTGATTCTGGATCAAATCGCCCCGTGCCATCGGTTGAGGCATTCAGAGCTTTCGCGAAAATTCGAGCAGTGCTGGTCTTTCCAACGCCGCGAGCGCCTGTAAACAAATAAGCGTGCCCGACGCGATTGGTCTCGATCGCGCGCAAGAGTCCTTGTGCGACGGTGTCTTGGCCGACTAGTTCTTCAAAGGTTTTTGGGCGATACCGCCTAGCAACTACGGTGTACCTGCCACCCGAGGCGGACTGGACCGAAGTAGGTTGAGTGGTTTGAGTTGCTGGGGTGGTTTCGTCAGCCATCGAATTTCCTCGGGTTACATGACATCCCAGTATATTGTTGCCGAGAAACCGTCGTCGGAAAATCCCCAAGTTTGGTGGTAGTCGACTTTCGTGCCACTCACGGACCAATCGAGGTAGGAAAAGGTGTACAATGAGCGGAACGTGACTGAAGGGGGAATATCCTATGGCTGACGATCAAAACCGCCCTGTCGTACTGACCGACTTTATGACAGATATCGAAGCCCATTTGCTTATCGGTTACTTGAAAGAACTTGGGATTCCCGCTTTGCATTCTGGTATAGGCGGTAGCACTGGCTGGCCAGACGCCGGCGGATATGCCCAAGTCGTCGTCCGATCTGGCGATTTCGAACGGGCCAAAACGGCGATGGATGAGTTCGTCGCCTATCGAAACCCCGAGGGAGCCTAAGTCATGATTCTCAAGGCTTGTCACTGCTGTGGCAAAGTCCATCGAGTCTTGGAGGCTGAGGCGTCTGCAACCGCGTATGCTTGCACCCGCTGTGGGACCATGATCGCCAACCCTGCTCGATCCGAGCGTTCGAACCAGCGGACGGCCGCAGCCGCTTTGGCTGCCTTGCTGCTGTTCCCCGCCGCGATTTTTCTTCCGATTCTTGAAATCGAAAAACTGGGGCATCGCTACACCAGCAGTATCGTCGGTGGGATCATCGAACTCTACACGCAAGGGAGTTGGTTTATTGCCACCGTCATCCTTGCGTTCTCGATCGTCTTGCCGGTCATCAAACTACTGACACTGGTGGAACTCTGTTGGCTGCGATGGTTCGAACATCACCGTCGCGCAACAGCATATCGGGTGATCGAGTTCTCCGGTCGCTGGAGCATGCTCGATGTAATGTTGCTGGCTTTTTTGGTGATGCTGGTCAAGCTAACGGGCATCGTAGCATTTCAAGTTGGACCGGCAGTCGTCGCCTTCGCAGGTTGTGTAGCCATGAGCATGATCGCTTCGATGCTTTTCGACCCCCACTCGATTTGGGGAGATTGAGTCCCGAAGTCTATTCGCCCAAACGATCAGTCTTCGATGCCGCGTTTATAAGCTTCAGCGAGGGGTTCATCCAAGCCGACCGTCCACCGCTTGCCCTCGGTCTCGATCTCGATAAAGTTCGCGCCGATCGAAACGACCTTGCCTTCGATATCGCCAAGTTTAAGCTGTTCCCCTTCCCGCACGTACAGCGTCTTGTTCTCTGTCTTGGATCGAATCCAAGCTTGAGGGCCTTTTCCATCGGAGATCAGTGCACTGACGAATGCCTGAGAGGCGACGTCGAATTCCTTCGGCTTCTTGACCGGTGGCGGTGGCTCTTGGACTTTGATCGAGACCCATTGCACGGATGACTTGGCGGGAATCCCGGAGTCCGTCGCTCGGACTCCGACTTTGTAATCGCCCAGTTCCAAAGCTGTCCAGCTAAGATTCCCCGTTTCTGAATCCAACTGCATGCCGCGAATCGGTTCCCCTTCAAATTCGTACTTGATGACCTGCCCGGGATCGACGTCCTTGGCTGCCAGACCGACATCCATTTTGATCCCTAGAGTTGCAGCAACCTGCTTGCTTTTCTCGAAAACTGGGGCGGAGTTAGTCGGTGCAAAGATATTGCGACCGACGATCGTATTCTGATACTCGTCCAAACTGCGTTCGAGCCTTGGGGCATTGCTTGCTGGAGCGGGTTGCTCGGGTTTGGCATTCTTCAGCGCCAGGACTTCGCAGTCCAAAGTGATTTTCAACTGATTGGGTATCTTGCTGTTGGGCAGGGGTTGCATGTCGAATCGCAAAACCCGGTGAAGGTAATCCTTGGCATGGAAAGCATGGAGCAGTTTCGTTGAGTTTTCGATCGTACCAGTTCCTGAAAGCTGAAACCTAAAGGACTGATAAAGGTCTTTCTCGACACTATCGCCCATCGACTTAGGAAGCGGATCGATCAATTCACATTCATCTGCAAGATTGATCAGCCACTCCAAGTATTGAGCCCGAGCCTTTTCCTCATTGCTAGGCAATGATTGACTGACCAGTCGATTGAGCTTTGATTTGGCTATGGTTCCGGCGGTGATTTGAAGCTTTTGATCGTCACGCTGTTTGGTCAAGCTGTCGATTTCATTTTGCTTGGTTTCAAATCCCTTTCGGATCGACTCCCAGAAAAAGTTGCCGACGAATAGCAAGAGGACTAGACCGACGCCTGCAGCTAATATTTTTTCTCGTTGGGATAGATTCATGATGCACCTCCAAGGATGGGTTCTGCAACGGGCTTGGCAGGCTCCGTAGTTTGGGGCTCTGGTTCGGATGGATCCGGAGATTTAGGTTGATTGGTTGGTTCAGGCGTAGGTTCAGAAGTGGGTGATGCGGGCTCATTCAACGGCGGCGTAGCTTCGGATTTTGGATTGTCATTAGGATTGAGTGATACCTCCGGTTTGCCTACCACTTCCTTTGGCTCGTTGGACGATTCTTTAGGTGGCTGCAGGGCCGGTTCAACGCTTAGTGGTTCGATCGCCCTACGCTTGACGTTGCGAGGATCTTTCACTTCGGCTGCTGCGACGGTGATCTACATATCTGCAGATACTGGGTATTTCTTATCTTGGCTTTGTGCCAATCCCGTGCCTCGGACATTGTGTTTCTCGTCGCGATAAGCACCTTGGATTTCCGGCACAAGATCCTGTTCTTTGGTGAAGAATTTGGTATTGATCGTTGCGGTATTCGTTCGAGGTTCGAGTGCAAATGTCGTCCCTCCAAAGTAAGTTGTGTCGGAATCCTTGGCATTGACTGATAGTCGCTCAAGCTCGTCGACCCATAAGATATCTCCCTGCATGAATGTCTCGACCTTTTTCCAATCGGCGAGATTCTTCGCCGAAGTTTTCAGGATGGGGCCTTCGCTTGCGACTTCGTCCTTGAGAAGCTTTATCTCCTGATCCAGCGCAGAATGACTTGATGAATACCACCACCAGCCCGCAGCGAGCAGTCCGGTGGCAGCAGCCGCACCCAAGATATACTTCCCGATCGGTTTTTTCTGTTCGACTTTTTTCCTGGGATTTACGAAGTCGATCAGTTTGTCGCTGGAGTTCGGGAACTGCAAAGCACCGAGAACCGGCGCAAAGCGTCCTACAGTCTGGGTCGTTGCTGCAACAGCGATATCTGCCCGCTCGGCCATAGTGAATGGATCAAGCATCTTCACGGGCAACTCGACCGATTGGCTGAGAGCTTTTGCAAATGGGGCTAGCGAATCTTTTGTCCAGACGACGATTTGACCCACCTTCAGTCCTGGACGCTGGGCCACCGAGGACATCAGCGTGCGTTTGACTTCGCTGGCTAGTGTTTTGACTGAGTTCTCGTCTTGTGGGTCCGTCGGAGCATAAAAGCTTCTCATGAACACAGACTTGCCACGCTCTGTGATCACCACATCGGCTTCGTCGTTGAGCAGATCAATAAACAACACTGTGGAGTTGTTCCATTCGGGGTGTTTGGCAACTGCGCCGGCAGCAGCAGCCATCGGTCTGAGCACCATGTGCTTGAGGGTCAAGCCGGTTTCGGTGACCGTCGAATCGATCTTTTGGATTAATGTCGGGCTAATCGCACCTACGATGCAGTCGATGCTACCTTCGAGGTGCGAAGGCATGGTGATAAAGTCGAGCGGCCAAGAATCGTTGACGTTGGCAAAGTATCTTGGTGCTGCAAAGCGAACCATATCTGGCAGTTCGTTCGTGTCGACCATTGGCAAGGTGATGGCGCGTAGTTCGATATCGTTGCGGCTTACACAAGCGATCACATTCCCGGCCTTGAGCCCCGCTTGCTGAAGCAGATCTTTTATAGCCGCAGCAGTTTGCGGGGTTCCCCAAGGCTGCGCGCCATCCTCGAGTTGCAGCGGACCGCTGAGCACTTTCTCGATCGAGACACCGGTCAGTCCCGTTGACCCGATGGCCATCCGGACTTCGTGGGTGTCGCACTCTATACTGATGAATTTTGACATGCTGCGAAACTTGTAGTTTGATTGAAATTAGGGTGTTGTTACGATTGCATTTCCCATCGCACGCTGGCCCAAGGTCGATTGGGCAAAGCCTCGGCCGAGGTGATCAAGCTTGCGGTAAAGGACAATCACTGGCACTGGTCCTGCACCATCGATGACCGCCTCAGTTCTGGCAAAGCCCGAGGACTGTTCGAAGTAGCCGACACTCTGAACTCGCATCACATCGCCTCCACCGGTAACTAGCGGAGCAATGTTTCTCATTTGGTCCAGTGTGAGGATGCCTTCAACCATAGGCCAAGTCTCATACTTGCGGTTCTCGGTATCCGATTGCGAAGCGCGTGACTCGATCAGTTTCTCTAGTATTTCGTCGGTCATTCCTGGTAAGCCGGACAGAATCTCTTTGGGAGCTTCATTGATATTAATCCGCCCTGGCAGCATCGGCGCTTCGACCGTCGTAACTTTGTCCATCAGCATGGGCAAATACAAGGCCATCTGTACCGGTGATGACGTCAAAGGAGACATAAACCGGATCTGCTGCCCGTTAACGTTGGCAACGAAGCTTGCGTCGATCAACTCAAGCACGCCATTGACCTGGAACTGCCCTGGCTGAGTTGCGTCGATTCCTAAAGGATCAAAGTTTGCTGCGGACCAAGGTCGCGTTTCAACTTGCTGGGAGTTGTTGCCCCCGCCTCCATTGCCGCCGAGACCACCACCACCTGGCCCCCCGCCGCCAAATCCGCCGCCTGGGCCATTGTTACCGCCCTGGCCCCCGCCGGGTCCGTTATTGCCGCCACGACCACCACCTGGTCCGTTGTTTCCGCCGGGTCCGTTATTGCCGCCACGACCACCACCGGGTCCGTTGTTGCCACCCCGTCCACCACCCATGCCTGGACCACCTCCGTTGCCGCCTCTACCACCTCCTCCGAAGCCGCCCCCACCCATGCCTGGACCGCCACCGTTGCCGCCTCTACCTCCGCCTCCGAAGCCTCCACCACCGCCGAAACCACCACCGCCGCCGGGTGCTCCACCTTGTCCGCCGCCACCTTGTCCGCCTCGGCCACCACCGGCGTTGCCACCCCCACGTCCACCGGCAGGTGGTTGTGGGTAGGATACAGGGATAGTAACTAGCGAAAGTACTGGATTAGCGAATTCGAAAAATGATAGGTCCAATCGTCCTCCGCGACCACCGCCAGCACCTCCACCGCCTGGATTGAAACCGCCGCCTCCTCCTCCGCCGCTGGGTCCGAATCCGCCGCGTCCACCACCTTGACCGCCAGGTCCGCCAGGTCCGCCAGGTCCACCCGGTCCGTTGTTACCCCCGCGACCTCCACCGGGGCCATTGTTTCCACCCCGACCGCCGTTGTTTCCGCCTCCCATCCCGCCTCCACCTTGCATTCCGCCAGGCATTCCACC
>JBJTAQ010000970.1:0-2242 GCA_046090945.1 Pirellula sp. | reverse complement strand
CGGGTTGCTGACAAGCATCACGAATCGTTGGACTCTCCTTTCGGTGATTATCCTAGCTTTCTGTTTATTGATAAACGGTAGGCTGGTTACAAAACCTCACGAACACGGAATTAGGCGTTTTTTTTGGATCACGGTATTTTTGCTACTAAACGTTTGTGGCGTCCATTATCTCTTGGCTGCTGACGAGTTTATGAGTGGCCAAGTGTTTCGCGAGTATTGGAGAGGATTGCTAGGGGCTCTATTGCTTATCTTTGCAGTTAGAGATCGAAAAGAGCTTGAAATTTTTTTAGCAGGTGTAGCGGCTTTTTCTTTTCTGGCGGGTTTTGAGATTATCGTTGGCGGTCAAGGTGGAATGGAGCGCGGTCGACTTGAGGGCTTTCAATTCCCTGGTGCTCAGGGGTCTAATGGAGGAAGTGTCGTACTTTTGACAGGGCTCCCATTGATTAGTTTTTTTGTCTTACAGCCTAAATATCTATGGATGTTTTTTGGATCTGTGTGTTCTGCTGTGTTTACCCTGGAGACGATCTTTCGGTGCAACAGTCGGGGCGCTTATGTCGGACTAGTCGCTGCTGGATGTGTTGTGCTGTTGGTATCCAAAGGGGCGGTGCGGCGAAAGGCGATTCTTCTAACCCTACTAGGAAGTATTGGCATTCTAGCCATCGCAAAAAACGAGCGAATATGGGAGCGGTTCTACAGTATCTTTGCAGAGTCTGAGCAGCGGGACGAAGCTGCTGATAGTCGGCTGTACTTTTGGGCCGCAGCCGTGGAAATGATTTCGGACTATCCGCTTGGATCAGGTGGAAAGGGAGCGTTCTACAGTGCAAGAGGGCAGGCGTATATTCGCGATAGGTATAGTGACTTCCGATCCGTTCATAACGGTCCATTGGATATGGCGGCCGCTTGGGGGGTTCAAGGGATTTCTGCATTTCTGTTTCTGTATTCATCGAGTGCTATTGCGCTCTACAGAAAATCGAAGCAATTAGCGGATTTCGGTCGGGAGAGGGATTCTTTCATGGGGATATGCATCTTAGGATCTCTCGGCGGGGGGTTCGTCGCCTCCTGTTTTACCAGTGTTCTTGATGGTGAGTGGTTTATGTGGGTTGCCGGTCTGGGGTTATGCTATGGCGATCTAGCTATAGAGAAAGAAAATGAACTTGACCAAGAGGATCACGAGGATGAGGAAGAGAACGTGGTCGATAATACGGATCTCGACGAGGAAAGCATTACCAAAGTCGGTAAATACCAAGATGCCACTTTTTGAACCCTTCGCAAGGGACTAGGACATGAAATCGCGCAGTGATGCATCCAAAAAGTTTCTTGCCCTTGAGGGGTTAAGAGGTGTTGCCTCGGTTATGGTATTATTTGCTCACCTCAAGAATGCATTTTTTCCTGACCTTTTCAAAATGGTTGAAGATAGATTCGGGGCTCAGGCTACGATTTTTCTATCAGGCTTTATCGATGGGAATTTTGGAGTTTGGCTTTTCTGGGTCATGTCCGCGTTTGTGTTATCCGCACGATTCCACGCAACTCAATCGGTTGAGGATGCCAGCAAAGCATTGACCAGTGCCACCATTCGAAGATATCCTCGGCTGGCATTGCCTGTTCTAGCCTCGGTGATGTTTGCTTGGTTACTGCTCGTCTCGGGGCTAATGAACAATCAGCGATTGGCCAACGATCTAGGGCAACCGAAGGGTTCATGGCTGGATTCATTCTATGGCTTTAATCCGTCGATCATCGGCGCACTGAGGTGTGGGCTATGGGATTCCTTTGTTGATTACACGCCTGAGTCCAGTTACAACCGAAATCTGTGGACCATGGAGATTGAGTTTCTCGGTTCGCTATTCCTGTTTGCTTTTCTGGCATTAATCGGAAAACACCCAAGCCGACTTGTCTTCTACGCGATCACCTTTGTCGTTCTAAATCGGATCCAGATGAATGTGATTAACTCTTTTTTGTTTGGCATTATTCTCTCAGATGTCTATTCCTGCCGCTCCTGCCGCGAGCGTTTTGCTGGCTGGTTGCGAGCAGGTTTTTCTAGCACGCCTTTGAGTATCCTCAGGACGAATTGGTTTTCCTTGATCCTTTTCTGTCCATTGATCTATTTGATAGGGCTTCCCAATTACGCAAATCTGTTGCACCTGGTTCTTGCGTCTGCGGTTACAGCCCTCTGTATTTGGGACACTTCGATCGCCCGTCTGCTTTCAAGGCCATTTTTCGTGTTTTTGGGTGCGATCTCTTTTGG
>JBJTAQ010000969.1:0-7641 GCA_046090945.1 Pirellula sp. | reverse complement strand
GGGATCGGCTTGGGCGAATGACTCGGACCATCCTCACCGTAAGCGGGAACGACAAGCAGTGTCAGTGACAGTATCCAATAATTCAAACGAAGTTTCATGATGCGATTCGACTCTTCACTTAGGGGGCAATTTCGGACATGTTGACAACCTCGCCACCGCTTCGAGTCCCCAAGGCTCGGTAGACCGCCAGGTCGATGTTGGCTGAAACGTTCTGTGTCGAGCCGTCGCAAAGCGCCATGTTGACCAAGTTCGAGTGCTGGGAGTTGGCAGTTGTCATGATTCTTCCGGGGGGGAACATGCATGAGAGACCGTTGGGTATGTTGATATGGTAGTACTCGGTGGTCGAGTGGTAACCACGGATCCAAGGTGCTCCGATGTCCGAAAAGCCTTGACGTGACAAGTCATCAACGTTGACGGCCAAACAATCGCGAAGGGCCTCGTCGGCGGTGGTGATGTTCGTGCCAGGTTGGAAGGTGTCCGTCCTAGGTGTCGACTTCGTCTGTGAAAAGTCCCCTGTCAATCGTTCGCAGACCGCTGCCGTGGTGCTGAGACCGTCAGTGATCGAGGCAAGTTTCAGGAACGAATCTCTGAAGAAAACGCCGTTGTTGTCAGGTACCTGTGCTAGCGGTGCTGCGGTTGTCCTTTGCCAGAGCGGAACGGTTCCTGAATTGACGTAGTAGTTGTTCACGCCACCCGCTGTACCGGGGATGCTGGTGGCCGGGTCCGAAGGGCATCGAAAAGTCGCAACGCTTGTCAGACGGGCAGCATCGTTGAGCGGATCGTTCCATTCAACACCAAAGTTGATCAGAGAATAGACTTGGCTCGATTCCATGAAAGGTAGCAAGCGGGCATGCACAGAAATGCCACTTGTGGGTCCGAGTCTATCGGCGGTTCGAGAAATCCGAGAGGCCGGGAGTCGCTTGTAAGCCGACTCGTAGTTCAAGGTCGCCAAGGCGACTTGACGCATGTTGTTGCTGCATTGCATCCGACGGGCCGCCTCTCGGGCCGCTTGAACGGCCGGCAAGAGCAAACCGACCAGGATGCCGATGATCGCGATAACCACTAGCAACTCGACCAAAGTAAAGCCGCTGGAACGACGTACAGAAGCAGTTCGGAATAGATTCTTATTCATGATAATAATTACGTTTCTGTGTTGAAAGCTAAGAGATAATTGGAAAGACCGTCAAGCATTCGGGGGCATTAACTACCGACAGTAAGCCTAGTTCGGTAGCTCGTTCAAGTTTCGACACTCAAGGCAGAGGTTGCCAGTTCAAGCGGAGTCGCATCAGCAGACCTTGGTGCGCAAGAACCTGCGCTACAGAGCGCAATGAGCCCGAGGGGGTCTTTCCAAAAGCCCGAGCATTGGGGCTAGAAACGTATTGGATGGTCCAATCAAGCAAACCTCGATCCATGCAACTCGCAAGCAACGAGAAGTGTCCGAACTGCCGCAAATCGGAGGACTTGAAGTTTCGATCACCAACGATTCGATCGGAACACCCGGCTCCTGTTCATTTTTGCAGCGGCAGGTCGAACAAGGCCACTCGTCGCGGTGGGTCATGCTACTGTCAGCATCGACATCTGCATCGGCAAGCGGCTTGGAGGTGGCAGTCGGAACGAATACCGAGGGATCCAAGCGGATTAGTTCCGCGTTGCTCGAATTCCTCCAAAGCAATTGTCGACTTGAGGATCCGCACCTAGCGGAAGCTTCCGAGCAGAAACCCAAAACCAGCGCGGCAACAACTAGAAGGTTGACCAAACCGGCGATTGTATTTGCCCCCCTAAACCGCAAAACAACACCAGCACCCCCAGAAGAGGGGTTTTTGGTCGTTCGCGATGTGTTTCTGATGGAAAGCACGGAGGAGGGGTTTTTGCTGAAAAGTTATTGGGAACGCTTAGCGACTAAGTTCGCACATGGCTTGGTGCCCAGGCGATGACTTGGAGTGTCCCAAGGATATAATTGTTCCATGATTCGACGCCGGTGCCCGAATGTCAACTGTGAAATCTCAAAATTAGTGGCGATAAAGAGAATCCAGCCGATCCTGAGCGTCGCGATTGAGCATTTCGTACTGCGGATCCCGGTGCTCGTAATCAACCACAAGCCATTTGCCCCGTTCCTGTTCGAGGTGAACTTTGACCCACCTAGGGACAGACCCGGTCTGATGGGCCCTGGATGCCCGCACAAAAACATTCATGCGTATGGTCGCCGTTTTCGGATTTTTCAGCTTGCCTACCTCGATTCCATGAATCTTGGTGATCCGAACCGATTCGAATTCGACCGATTCCAACTGAGCTTTGAGATTTCGGAGGTCTTCGCTGGCATCGGGATGGACGCATGCGACAACTTCCTTGAACCGGTTGGCCTCCAAATCTTTTGCGATTTTGGTGATAAATTCCCTGAGGGTCTCTCGATCGGTCTTGTAGCTGATATTGATCAGCAATCCAAGCAATGTCGCAAGAGCCAGTCCCAAGCTCGCCTTCCAGAAAAGGTCCCTCCCGGATTGCAACCAAGCATACGCGCAGACCCCCGAGAGGAAGGATCCTAAGCTACCTATGATCCACGGAGACTCCAGCAGATACTCTTGCATGGTTTTCCAAAGTCCCCGAGCGTTAGAGATTCGTTCGTGCACTCCCCAGCACTTCTGAATTCTAACGGGCCAGAGACCTTTGGCAACGTCCCGTCCAAGGGTCAGGCTTGTTACAGACGGACTGCAAAGGCTGCGAAGATCGTGGGATTGGCAGGTTCGAAGTCGTTGTCAAAGCAAACCATCAGCAGTCGTCTGCCATCGTCGAGCATCGGCCCCCAAGTGATCCCCTCAGGTTTCTCCGGCGCTTGACTGCCAGAAAAACCATATGCAGGGTTCAGCAGGTCGATGAGCAATTCTTTGCGAAGGATGACAGTACCATTAGGTGGCCCCTGCCGCATCGATGCAACTTGAGAAATATCAGAAACGCCTGTCGCATCGGCAAGGTAGATCTTCTTGATCTTAGCCGCTTCTCCTGCGTTGCTATCGCGTTCTAGGACCAGGAATCGATTCGCATCGACCCACAGAACTTCGCTGACTCCTGTCGATTCGTCATCGAGACGATAAACCCACTGCTTGCTCTTGCCACTTTGAGCATCGATCACAATCCAGCGAGTCCATACGCCCAAGCATTTATTCTTTTCAATCCGGCCGTCCTGAACCAACGGACCTTGCATCGCGCCGATAATCGTCCTGCCATCGGGACTGACCGCAACTCCCTCGAGGCCTCGATTGCTGAACGCTCCTTGAACAAGCGATGGGGTCTGTTTCTCACTGAGAAGGAAACTCTTGGGGATCGCGAAATTCCTGATGTGTTTCCCCTCTTTTGAAAACTGGTCGATATACGGTCCGTATTCGTCGCTGATGATCACCCCGGCGTTTCCCATCGATCGGATCCCCTCAGGATCAAAACTTGGACATCGCTCCGGTCGGTCCCAAGCTTTCAGAACCGACAGGCTTCCGGTCATCGCAGCGCCTTGTGCATCGCGGAGCATGGAGGTTTCGTCGAGTCTAAAATCGATCGATCTTTTTTCCCGATCAAGTTTCAATTCAACGAAGTGAAATCGGCATGGAAAAGACGCAGCGCCGTCCCCGGCACCTCGGTCCGACAGGACTACATAGCGATTACCCGATCCGGAGTAATCGATTGCCGACAGACCGCCAAAGGCGTTGACAGGCGTATTGGTCTCGAGCATTCCGGTCAGCCCACTTTTGTCGGTCGAATCTCCCGGCAGCTTGGTCGATCCTATAAGTTCGACTCGCTCGGTGACTTGAGATAGCGTGTCGTGGGATAAGCCTGCTAGAGCGAACAAACACGCAAGCGACTTCGGAACCATCCATGCAACTTTCATGGCAACCAACTTTCAGGGAAACCTATCGAGACACTATCAATGAAAAGAGCTTACACACGTCTTGTGTGTAAGCTCTTAATTCCTAAGTTCTTTGCTACTGTCAATTAATCGTTGAAGCTGCCAACGTCACCGCGATCACGCGTGCAAATGGCGACGAAAGCCGGCCCTGCAATGTTCGCAGAGATGAATTGAACTGAACCGTCCCCAACGACATAGTGAGCACCACTGCCGTGGAACGCATAGAATTCAGAATCGTTGGTGCAGTTCATGAAGCAGTTGCCAACGATCGTCGTGACCCCTGCACTCGTGGTGTTGTTTTGGAGCCCTTGAGCATTCGAACCGTCGACGCTGAATCCACCGTTGATGTCCGCCCATCCCCAACCGTCGGCGACCACATTGGTGCCAGCCGCGATGTTACCTGTCCTTGGGTTGATGACCTTCTTGCCGCTGACATACATCGTCGGACGACCAGCCCCTTCTCCGATCACCAAAGTGTTCGATAGACCGTCGGTGATCGTCGCAAGCTTGACGCCTTCAGGTCCACGGCCCATGGCGCCCATCACTTCGCGTGTCCCGATGCTGGGCAATCCTGCTGCCACAAATGCTGAATTGCGGACCGCATTGATCGAACCGTAATCGGAGTAGCCCCATAATGGAGAGTCGGTTCGAAGGTTGTTGGTGATGGCGGCGTACAAGTTTTGAGGTGGAACTTCGCGCGGGGTCGGAGCCGATGGGCAGATCATGATAGGAATCTGCGTCGTGGTGACCACGTCGTTGGCTGGGGCATACCAAGGAAGGTTGAAGTTGTAGCGGGTGAAGTTCGGGCCTTGCTCGATCATCGGCAGAATCATCGCAGGCCAGGAAACTTGAAATACAGGGTTCGTCAAGGTGATACGGCTCGGAGGAAGCCGCTTGTAGGCGCTCTCGTAATTCATCAGCGACAATCCCAACTGCCGAGCGTTGCTGCTGCAGCTCATGCGACGGGCTGCTTCACGGGCCGCTTGGACCGCTGGCAAGAGCAAACCGACTAGAATGCCAATGATCGCGATGACCACAAGCAACTCAACCAACGTAAAACCAGACCGCTTTGACGAAGTGCTTCGCTTCATTTCCCAATTCCTCATGAACTTGTGAGGCGAACTGAACCAAGCCCCCCTTGCGTGAGCTTTTCCTGGCCCTCAGACCCACCATGGATCTGGAATTCAACCACGAAATCGTTCCCTCGGATCAACTGCGAAAATCTTAGAGGTCGGTGCTAGCATTCCCGTGAAGCAACGGTTAGGTTTTTGTTAAGAAATGATGAAGTAATCCCGGTTTTGTTAGCGTTTCATGTTCGAGCCGTTAATTTTCGGGGCCTTCAGGGATTTTTGTGACCGCGAATTCGTCTTGGATGAAGCAATGGTTTTTGTTTCGAGCCATGCAATTCGTGAAGTAATGCCAATGAAGTAAAGAAAACGAAGTCCTTGCCGATTGAAACCCCTGTAGGACCGTTTTTTACACCACGGAGACACAGAGATTCACAGAGTTGCTCAACGTTAGAACCAGAACTCATCGCCCCTCTGTGCTCCTCGGTACTCCTCAGTACCTGTGAGGTTAAAGGGTGTAGGAGTACCGAGAAACCAAAAACATGAAAAAAGAGTCCTTATCCATGAGAAGCCCTGAATGACCAATTTTCGGGCTTTACGAACCTAATTCGAGCTTAATTGTCCCGGTAAACCTGGGTGCTCTCATCCTTGATAACCGGCACGGCTCTAAGCCGACTCTGGAGGGATGCTCGTAAAACTTGTGTCCCCTCTTTCGAATGCTTGACCCCGATTTTCACAACCACCTGCTGCTTGGATGCAAGGCTCGGGATGGCCTCAAATACCACTTGACGACCGGTGACTTGGTACTTCATTGGACTGCTGACCTGCTCGACGGTAGACCCCTCTGGAGCTTCGACAACAAGTCGGATTTCCGCATCCGGACGAGTTCCGATGTTGTTGATGCGGACCGAATAAGTCGTCATGCCGGCGACTTCGATCGGGTCGTTGTCATCATCGATTTCAAACGTCAGTTCGCTTTGCCCCTCGACGATCACCTCGCGCTCGGTCGGTTCGGCTCGAACGCCTTGACCATCAGTGGTCATTGCGATCGAGAATCGACCCTCCTCGACCGGCAGCAGAACCAATTCGGTTTTCGCCTTAGTGCCAGCACCGAGTTCCATCAGGTTCCAAATCACCGAATGCTGATCGGGCAAGTAAGTCCCCTGGTTCGAGGCGCTGATAAAGTTCATGCCACGGGGCAAGCGAGTGGTGATGTACAAGTCCCTTGCGACTGCTGTACCAACATTCTCGATGATCGCTTCGTAGGGTGCTGGACGCTCAAGATGCCGCAGTTTCGGACCGACCAACTGCAACTGCAACTTGGGCGCTTTGATCTCGATCGGATACGACGATTCAGCCGTTGCACAGTTCGATGAGGTCGCACGGACAACATTGGATACTTTGCCAGCGGCCAAAGCGGCCAACTCGATCTCGAATCGGACCGATTCGCCTGGCGATAGGTCGCCGACTTCTTGTTGCAGGGCGCTGGCACCTGTGATGTGCCGGAATCCATTCGGGACATCCTCTTCAAGCTTTACGTCACGCGCAATACCTGTCCCGCTATTTGTCACATCGATGAAGATCGTTGCCGAATCGCCACCGAGCAGTTCCGAGACCGCCGTCTGCTTGATCGACAACCGAGGCTGGGTGCTGATGGTTCGAACCGACGCTTGGGCGGCGAATTTGACGCTTGCGACCGAACCGATCTCTCCCTCGGTCTCCGGGACAATTTCCATGCTGATCGTCGACTCGCGACCTGCCGCCAACTCACCGAGGTTCCACGAAAGTCCATCGTTGCCGACACGCTGAGCTTCCGGGAACGTTCTTACCAAACGAGCTCCCTTGGGGATGGCATCGGTCACTTGAACATCGAACGCTGTCGCATTGCCGACGTTGCGTACCACTGCGGTAAACGTCGCCGAGACTCCGACTTGGACCTCTTCAGGCGCTCGCTTGTGAATCTCCAAGCTTGGGTTTTGCGAACCGTCGAATTGACGCGAACCGGGCGTCGGCGTAGCCATCGACCATCCCGCCGCACCCCGTCCTGTTAATGCGGAATCATCCATGGCAGGCCTATTTGAAGTTGGTCCGTTGATGGTTGGTCCGTTGATAGTTGGTCCCGCAAGCGAAGGTGGATCGGTCGGCTCACTGATGGTTCTTGGACTGGCTATCGCCGCCGGCATGGGTGATGGAGTTGTCAGCGGGACAGATGGCGAGACAGATGGCGGTATTGATGGCGGTATTGATGGCGGACTCGATGGCACAACGGACGATGGCGTCAGAGGTGCAGCAGGGCTATTTGTAAAGCCACTTCGATTGCTGTTTGGCAGATCCGACCCATTCGGGATCGGAGTCTGCGGTGATAGATCCGTTGGTACCGGGGCGACTGGTACCGGGGCGACTGGTGCCGGAGTTGCAATCGTTGGGACATCTGGGAGCGTCGGAAGCGAGATCGGCGGCGGTGCGGATAACACGCTGCCTGGAGAGGATGTTCCTCCCGGGGGCAAGAGGGTCGGAGGAGCATCGCTTTTGGGTTTGGGTGCTACGATTCTCGATGCATCGAACTTCGGGGGTTCTGCAACGGCCGCAACGGTACCTTGGCCTGAAGCCAAAGCGATCTCTCCGGGGGGAACTGAATCCAAAGAGGGCAAAGGATCGCTTTGGCTTCAGGCCAAGGTACCG
>JBJTAQ010000968.1:0-2430 GCA_046090945.1 Pirellula sp. | reverse complement strand
CTGTACGCGCTGACAAACCACATTCAACAGACACGCATTACACTCAACTATACCCCCCCCCCCCCCAAACACGCCCAAACCCCCTTGGCATCAAAGGGTGTGTGTGTGTGTGTGTGCGTGGTGGGGGTGGGTACGCTGCGCGGAGCAAACCGCTGACAAGTCGCGCGCTCTCAACTGGGGCCGTAGGTACGGTTGCCCCGAACTCGCAACTTGCTATAGTGCCCCATGGTCGTCAACCAGGAGTGCTTGAAACATATGTTGTTGCCGAGAGGGCACATGCGGAGGTACTCAATGGTGCGATGGCGTTGCTCTTAGCAGCAGGGTTGCCACATTGCTTCTGGGAATACGCGATAAAAGGTTTCTGTCTCTTGGATAACGTATCCCGGACTGATGTTGAACGCTTATGCCTTTGGATACATACCCATGGAGTCAGTTTGTCCGGAAAATTGTTTCCGTTTGGTTGGCTGAGGTTGCTGATGGATCGCAAGAAGATCACTAAGATGCGGATTATCGCCACCAATGTCATGCCTGAGTACCAGCGATGGGGCTTGGGATTGGTGCTGCTTAATCGAATGCTACCGGACGTCTTGGCGATAGGAATCACCGATGCGGAGTTTTCCTGGGTCTTGGAAAGCAACCATCTATCCCGCGGTTCACTCGAACGAGCAGGACTGGTGCCTTCCAAAACCTACCGACTCTACGATCGAACCCTTTCAGACATGTGATGCTCATCGAAGCGATTTGAGCAACCTTTGGGCTTCTGACGGCCAGTCGATACATGGGTAAAGGCTGGGTGAATGAAGCCTCTTGACACTCTTGGTTCGACTCTCGATAGCCAGCCCGATCCCTTGGAGCTGCAATTTCTGCTCGTCATGTTCGGCCTGCTTGAGCTTTTCTGCATCGCTCAGTTCCCGGACGGTTTGGGTTTGGGCCCTTTCGGTTTGACTGAGTTGGCCGAGTCTGGTGTTGGCAGCTGCAAACTCATCGGCCAACCGCTGTTTTCGGAGTTCATTGCGCTGAGACCATTCGGCCAAACGAACCGGATAGGTCCTCAACTGAGCTTCAAATCTCGCGTAGGCTTGGCGATAAGCATTCATTGCAGATTCACTTGGAGGAACTCTGATCGTTCTTCCACCAACATCCTTGGATTCCTTGGACTCAGGTTTTTTGGGTTCCACCGGTAGCTTTGGTTTGTCAGGCTCCTCGGTATTTTCGAGCGTACTCCGTACATCCATTGCATACTTCCTGACCGACACGATCAACTTGTCAATCTCCTTGGACTTGGTTCTAGCCTCTTGATGCGATGCACATGCTACTTGCAGATCATTTTGCATTTTCTCGAATTGAGTCTTGAGAACTCGATGCTTCTCCTGGAGATCTCGATCGCTGAGTTTCTCGACCTCTCGCATCGACGCTTCGATCTTTCCGATCTGATCGTAAGTCTTTTTGTAGGAATCTTCAAAGGCCAAGGCCAAGGACTTACGAGGATGGTTGGACATCAGTTCGATCGCCTTGGAAAGGGTTGCTTGAGGAATCCCTTCCGGTGTTGTGTCGTATTTGGCCATCGCGCACAGAGTGCCGAGGATTTGGGCATTGAGTCGTCCGTGAGCAACATGTCGCTCTTGAATCTGGAGCGAGCTTTTGACCATGGATTTGAGCAACTCATTCGCTTTGTCCCCTTGCCCCTCCTCCATGGCCAACCACAGCATGAGCCTCTGGTTTGCCCAAGTGAGCGTGTCGGGGGTGTCCGAGCTTGAGTCCTCTTTCGGTGATGTCGCAGTGTTGGACCGGGCAAGTTCCAGTGCCGAGAGAGCCGCCGGGTACTCTCCCCTTTTTAGCCTTAGCAGACAAGCGGTTTGGGCGGCAATTTGACGATACTCTGAGTTGTCCGAAGCGAGGGTTTCGAGTTTTCCAAGTTGATCGTCGGTGACATGACCTGCCTTGAGCAAGACGATGGTTTCCGAAAGGAATCTACGTTGCGCGTCTTCTTGGCCATTGCAAACATTGCCTGACGATACGCAAACGCACATCGCAACCAAAAGCTTCCAAATCAACCAGTTGGGCTTGGGTAGGTCCATTATCGAACATGCTCACAATTAAAAATCGACTCGGATTTTAAAAGAACTCCATGGAGATTAAATCGCAGAACGATTCGCTATTAGAGACAAAAAAATTCAATTTTTCCAAAAAAGAAATAAGAACTAGATCCGCTGCATAAGCTGAGTCTTTTTATGTAGAAAATCAATGAATTCGCTCGAAACGTCATTGGCCAAGTGCTAGACTTGCAGAGGCCGAACGCGAGCCCAAGCTGTCGCTTGCCTTCGATAGACTTATATCCTAAGAGTCAAGGAGAACCGTGCCCATGTCTGAAGAAACTCCTGAGGTTTTGTATCCAAGAGCGGTCGCAGGCGATCGAGCATCACGAGATAC
>JBJTAQ010000967.1:0-5498 GCA_046090945.1 Pirellula sp. | reverse complement strand
CAGTCCGATCCGACCGATCAGTCCGATCCGTCCGATCATCGATCTGTAACCCAATGTAACACTATGTAACACACCACCTAAAGCAATTAAACAATCTTATACCAGGCCTAATAAACTCATTTTTTTACCGCGAAAAAACTTTTTGGTTATTGTTCCCTTGTCGGATCCTTCTAGAATGCTCCGATCATCGTGAAGATGTCGGTTGGACCTCTCCGGGGCCATCAAATCGCACGAAAATAACGGTATTTTTATTGACTTTTGAGCCTCATAGGCTTGTCGTGCGTCTTGGCTGTTCTCTGGGTGATTCTCTTGATATCTGCACGATCTGCTTGGTCCTCGGAGCCACACAGCCGATGGGTCGAGCAACGTTGGCATGCCCACTCACACACAACACACTTTGGAATCCCTTTCATCCCACACACACCGACGGGGAATTTCAAGGTCCAAGAGGATCTAGAGTGGGACTCTAGTTTCTGGCATTTCCTATCCAACCTCTCTTAGGTCATAAGTTGCCCTGAGGGATTGTTGTTCCGTTGTGCATTTTAAAGTTTTCGAGAAAATTCATGAGTCAATCACCCAATCGTTCGACGTTTTCCCGCCGTGTAGTCCAAGCCGTCAGCGCCCTGCGATCGATGCTGTTTCGAAGGCTGTTTCGAAGTTCGATTTACGAGTCGATTCGGCCATCGGCTAGCGGCCGCTCAAGCTGGCTTGAGACGATCAGCAGCCTCGTGGGGAGAGGATCCGAGGAGATCCATCGAGGCGGGGCGTTGAGGGTATCGGCCAAGGAGCGAGCCAAGCGAACGGCGGCTCGGGAGTTTCGTCGACGGTTTGTGATGGCCGAGCAGCTCGAACTCCGAGCCCTTATGGCCGCCGACCTGGGGCTTGATCCGACATTTAGTCAGCAACCCGTCTCAGCCGAAATTGGCGCATTGGTCCCCGGAAAAGCTGCCGATGCATATTTCAATGTGGATAGGTCGGATGTGTCAGGTGTTGCCCAAGCCAACTTGGAAGCGGGGGTATCCCAAGCTGCAGCGCGGTTGAGTTCATTCGCCGAGGGTGGTAGCTTTGCACCGACCATGCAAGAGGTCTTCGGACGAACGGGGATTGGCCGCGATGCATTCAATTCCGCCGTTGCCGGTTTGCGTTCGCAATGGGCGACCGGGAAACTTGGGGTTCGCGTCGAGGTACTCTCGGCCTCTGCGATGAACGGTGGTCTGGGTGCGTTCGCTGCCGACTACCAAGGTGCTCCTGCCATTTTCGTTAATGGCGATTGGTTGGCCAGCAATCCAGGGGCAGATGCCGTAGCCAAAGTCCTGATCGAAGAATTCGGTCACTCGCTCGACCGCCGCATCAACGCCGGCATCGACTCCCCCGGTGACGAAGGGGAGTTGTTCGCGGATCGAGTGGTAGGACTGACTTTGAACAAGGACGATTACAACCGGATTGCAAAAGAAAACGATCGAGGGTTTGTAGCGGTTTCTGGACAATCGGTACCGATCGAATTTGCTATTAACAATGGCGCGTCAACCTACACCGAAAATACCGTCCTAACCTTGTACACCGGCACGAATTCGTCCGACTGTAACAATGTTACGGGCCAAACCGTCATCTTCACTGCTTCCAATGTGGTTGCTGATGATGTCATGACATTTTCTGGAAGTTGGGACGGCGCTACACCGTCTGTGGGTACGATCTCTCTAACGCAAAACTCGGCATCATCTACGACTGCGACGGGCATTGCCAACTTGACGTATGGTGTGGCGTATAACTCAACAACGCGAACCGCTACTGTCACATTCACGTTTGGAGCTTCCTTTGTTACGACAGGCCAAGCTGCAGCAAAAGCGTCACGAGACATTATCAATACCGCAAGGTACTCGTCAGGTGAAGCCCCAGGCAGAACTGGGGCTTTGGTTTTTAGTCTAAGCGGCACGGCGATAGCCGCCACGCTTCCTGCTGCCAATTCGATCACCATCACCCCACGGAACGACGCTCCAGTCTTAGACACGAATCTTTCGCCCGTTCTTAATCCGATCTTGGGTAACCTTCAGGCTCCCAGTGGGACAGGTCCGATTACCTCGGGAACGGCGACTCCTATTTCAGCCTTGCTAGGCGGATACTCTGACGTAGATGATCCTGCTGGTACAGGCCTTCGCGGGATTGCAATCACCGCTATTAACACTACGGCAGGAACCCTCTGGTACACGCTTGATGGAGGACAAGCTTGGACGACCGTCGCCCCGATTTCTGCTACCAGCCATCTTTTGCTCGCCGAAAACAATACGTATCTGTACTGGCAACCCGGAACCAATACGTCCCAGACAGTCACATCCGTTCTTACATTTAGAGGTTGGGATCAATCGAGCCTTTCAACCCAATCTCCGGGAACGAAAATCGACACTTCTGGTGCATCAACGCCTACCCCTGCAGCACCGGACAATACCCGGGCGTTCTCGATCAATACAGAAACCGTTAATGTAACTGTGACTCAGGCTACCAACTCGGCTCCACAACTTGCAGATACGGTTCTTTCGTTGACCTCGATCAACGAGGACAATCCGATTCCTAGCGGGTCGAACACCACCAGTACCCCAGTGGCCAATTTGGTGGGTGGCATTACCGATGCCAATTCGCTGGATGGTAAAGGCATTGCAATCACCGCGGTGAATACGACAAACGGAACACTCTACTACACTCTTGACAACGGCACGAACTGGGCTTTGGTCGGAAGCGTTTCCAACACGAGCGCTTTGCTACTTCCTTCCAACGGCAACAACGCAAGGTTGCACTTTGTACCGACGGTCAACTTCAATGGGACTGCAGATGGTGTATTAACCTTCCGTGCATGGGACCAGACCTCGGGCAGCGCTGGTTCGAAAGTCTCGACCGCAACCAACGGCGGTACGTCTGCCTTCTCTTCCGCAACCGACACGGTTTCGCTGATCGTCAATGCAGTCAATGACGCTCCTGTTGCAACCGGCGCCGCTTTACTTGCAGCGATTAACGAAGACGACGCAAATCCAAGTGGAGCATCGGTTCAATCTCTGTTCAGCGGAAACTTCGACGATTCATTCGATGCCGTTACCGGTGGATCCTCTGCGAATTCGTTTGCTGGAATTGCTATAGCGCTTTACACGGTCAATGCAGCCCAAGGCCAATGGCAGTACTCTGCCAATGGAACATCCGGCTGGACCAATTTGGCCGGAGTAACAGCCAGGTCGTCTGCCACGGTCATTCCGTCTGGACATTTCTTGCGATTCTTGCCTGCAGCAAACTTCGCAGGTTCCGCCCCAACGATTACGGCCCACCTGATCGATGATAGCTCAGGTGCCGTTACCTTCCAAACGGGTTTGAACATCACCACCGTTGGATCCACGACCCAGTATTCCAACCTTACAGTCGTTCTTTCACACACGGTCACCGCCGTCAACGACCCTCCGGTCCGAACCGCTCCAGCTACGCTTCCGACGATCAGTGTGAACGAAGACTCCGCAAACACCACTGCCGTTTCGCTGGGACTTTCAGCTCTTGCCTACAGCAACGGCGGGGGTACCGACGAGAACGGGCAAACCCTCACGTACACGATCACTTCGATTCCCGCCTTTGTGAGGATCTTCAAGGCTGATGGGGTTAGTGAGGTTACCGCATCCTCGACAGTGAGTCTTACGGAACTCCAAGGGCTCATGTACAGAACTGTTGCCAATGCAAGCGGCGCGGGTACTTTGCAGTGGACCGTAGTCGACAGCGGCGCCAACACCAACGGCAACTCAAACACGCTTACCGAGAGCCTGAGCATGACGGTCACGGCCGTCAACGATGCACCGGTTGTGTATCTCGGAGGTGGGACCACTCTGAACGTCTTTAGGCAGTTCACCGAAGGCGGTACCGCAGTAAGCATCGCGCCTTCGGCGGTGATCTCGGATGTGGATTCAGCTCAACTCCAAAGCCTGACGATCACGCTTACCAATGCCCAAAATACGGGAGAAGAAGCGTTGAACGTGACCGGCAACACCGCCGACTTTACGGTCGTCGGCAATGGAACCACCACCGTGACGATCAGTGGCAACCAATCCTTGGCAGCCTACGCCACGTTGCTCCAATCAGTAACCTACAGCAATACCTCCGCCAACCCCACGGTCAATCCAGTTCGGACCATTACGGTCGTCGCTCGGGACAACGAAGCTGCCAGTTCGGCGAATAGTGCAGCATCGACGGCAAGTATTGCCCTTGCCGCAGTGAACAACCCACCTACCTACAACACTGGCTTGCCTAACCAAACGGCAACGAACCTTCTGCCTTTCAGTTACCAATATCCGACGAACGCATTTACCGATCCAGAGGGTGATGCGTTGACGATCACGGCTCAGCAAGTGGTCGGATCCACTGCGTCGCCTCTGCCTTCCTGGATCACCTTCAATCCAACCCTACGCCGATTCTACGGCGTAGCGCCTGCAGGGGTGACATCGTTGGTCGTCCGAGTCACTGCAACGGACCCTTCGGGCGGGTCAGTCTCCCAGGATTTCACGATCACCGTTTCGACTCTTCTGGGTGGCAATCCTATTGCGGCGGTTGGATTCGCTACAGCTTATAACTTGATCAATCCCCAAGACCACTCTACGAGCAATTATTACCAGGTCGAGACAAACTCGTTCACGACCGCCAGCGCTCCGATGGCCGGAACGAACTTTGTGTTCTATCAGCAAAATGGCGTAGTTCTCGAAAATGGCATCTACAAGTTCTCGGGTAACAATGTCCCTGGTAAGCTTACTTACATCAATACAATCGGAGAGGTCGTCGAGGTCCCATCGAATAATAGCTTGGGTATTGTGTCGCGGCCAATTAAGACCCCAACGAATGCGGTCCAAGGCTACTACATGTACCTCGATAACGGCACCCCGGAAGGTAGCACACTGCCGGGTGGTGCTGCTGGTAATACCGACGATACTGCAGTCTTGCTCGTCGTTAATCCCAGCTACTTCAGTGGGCTCAAGCAATACAACAGCAGTAGCGACCAAGTCGACTCGAACCTTAACGGTTACCTAACCTCTGTTGGTTTTAGCGTGTCGAACGCGAGCGGCAACGAAGGGAACGGTACAGCAGGAACAGCAAACAGCACGCCGATCCGCTTCGTTGTAACCCGGGATAGCACGACGGCAACGGCAACCGCATCGGTTCAGTTTACGACATCCATCGTCTCGGGGCTCAATACTGCCAGCACGAACGACTTTGTCGCCCGATCTGGTACGGCGAACTTTGCCGCGGGTCAGCTAACAACGACGATTGACATTTCCCCCGTGAACGATGCGGTTTTTGAGAACAATGAAACCTTTACATTGACGTTGAGCAACCCGACGGTTACCGACGGTCAGACGGTCCAAGGCCGACTCAACAATTCGACTGCCACCGGTACGATCCTCAATGACGATAGCACCTCGTTTAGCATTGCTCCTAGCGGTGCCGAGGAAGGGACACCGCCGGGAACTGGAAATCCGATAACC
>JBJTAQ010000966.1:0-2566 GCA_046090945.1 Pirellula sp. | reverse complement strand
TTAAGCTCTTCGAAGGCTTCTTGTGACTCAGGCAGCCCGCCGGATAGGAGCCCCTCTCGGACCTGGATCGCGTTGGGCAGATGCTTCGAATCAAGCTTGCGCAACTCCACTGCTTTCGTCGTGGGAACTTGCGCCAACCCTGAGGTCGTCAAGACAAGACAACTGTTTATGGCACCTATGCAAATCAGGGCCGCAAACAAACATCGCACAGGATACATCGTCGAATTACATCGCAAGGGATATCAGGTCACCTGAAACTCACCGAATCACAGTCCCAATTATACGGATACTGGTGGCACCCAGGGTGACTTAACGGGGCCGAAAGCCCTGGATTTTACCTCGCGGCGCGGCGCTTTGAACATCGACCGGCAGATCCAAAATATGCTCGCCTACGTTTCCAGCCGCATCGGTCGCCTGCAACTTCAAATAGACCTTCTCTGGCAAGTGGCTTTCGCCTGACCAAGCAAAACGACCCTGGTTCTTTGCACCCTGGGTGATTGGTACCCAAGGACCTTGCATGGTTTCAGAGTAGTACAACGAGATGGGACGATCGATAAAGTGATCGTCGATCGCTTGGTATTCAATCACTAACGATCCAGCATCGGAAGCTTTACCCGCCAGGGCGCTGAGGATTCGAGCGCGCGGCATCGTTGTATCGACGTGAATCCAAGCGTCGGCCGAATCGCCTGGAAGCGGGCGGCGAGATGCTAAGCCGTTGCTGCCAACAATCACCATCCGAAAGCCAAAGAGCCCCTCGGTATCGACCTCGATATCAAATGGGCTTTGACGATCTGCATCGACTCCCCAACGCTCCCAGGTCTTGCCCTGATCGAGCGTCCCCCAGAGTTCGATGCTTGCGATCGGAGAGCCTGGATCATTGACGATTTCGTAGTCGAGTTCGAACGAGCGACTCGATGAATGCAGTGCATTGGGCTTGGCATTCGACGGATTTGAAACCGGTGGTTCTATGGCAGGAAACTTAGAGGCTTGTTCGGGGATTGGCTCCGAACGGGAAAGACTCGATGGCGGTAGATCCTCAATACTACGAACAGGTAGCCCCGTAGAAGTAAACATCTGCGGTTTGTCTGCAGGAATATCCGATGTCGTACTAAGGATCGAGGTTTTTTTAGGTGCCGGAGGCGCAAGGTTCAACCCCCCGGGAATGGCCGGAAGCGTCAGAGTCGGCTTTGCTACTCCAGAGCCGACCGGAGCCTGAGCCCCATCCTGCTTGGTACTAGCAAACTTCATCGCCCCGGAATGTCCTAACGCTGTCTTCGGAAGCCTGGGCATGCGAGTGACTTCGAACGCATTTCCGGCTTGATCGCGACCCGAGAGCCGAACGACCAACTGAGTTGCTTGATGAGGAATGGTCCAAGTCGCCGAACCGACCCATTCGTTCTCCTGGGTCCCTTTTTCTGTTTTGCAGATAACTTCCTTCCAAGCCGAATCGAGTTCGGTTTGATACTCCAGACGAATCGATGAATGATCGAGCGAAGTTTCTACGATCCGGAATTCGGCTTGCAAGTCCCCCTTGCGATCTAGGTCAATCAAGAGTTGACCGACGGGCTTGGTTGAATCGATGACAATGTGCATCGCCTCGCCAGGTTGATCGACCACTTGGCCTGATTGATCAAGGGATTTAACGCGGAACCAGTAGTCACCATCGCGCTGTGTCTGGAATTGAAACTGCTTCTGCGTCGGATCCGCTTTGGTAACGCTATGCCATGACCTGCCAGCATCCTCGGAGACCTCGAGTTCGAGGGATTCCGGTGGTGTTCCAAGAGAACTGAGTTGGAACGGGATGGCCAGTTCCTGACGTGGCCAGTAGATGGCCTGTTGACGGGTATTTTGCGCGTCAACCGCAGCATTCCCAAGAAACAGGGCTGTACCCAGAGCGAGCGTATTTGCGAGGAAGTAGCCAGATCGGGATTGATGGACCATACATGCCGTCCTATTTCGATTGGGAATCGGACGGCAAGCAGACCTCGAGCATCAGCGCCCAGCGGGCTTGTCGACCATAGTCGAGTATGACTCACAGTTCTGCGCAAACTCTTGGCAATTCAAACTTGAGGAGAAAAGAAAGATTCGTCCAGTTTCTTTGTCGATAAAACCGAATCGGCAGTCACCATCGATCCATTTGCCCGATTTGGCATATTCGACCAAGTCGCAACCGCTTAGCACGGGCGAGTAAAGGTCGGGTTGCTCGAGGAACTTGACGCGTGCTTCATGGGACGTGCAGTGGTAAACGCGTCCCCGATGACGGACCGCAAACTCCGGCTTACCCTTGACCCATGCTGGACCAGCATTTCCCCCCGACCGAGAAGACTCGATGGCGGTTGCCAAGGAGACCGGGCAAAATCCGTTCATCGCAATGCTCGCAGGAAGGGTGGTCTCAGCCTGGTTTTGAGGTACTTCGGCATTAGCTGCAGCAACTAGCTCGGCATCTGTCCGATCTGTCCGATCTGTCCGATCTGTCTGATCTGTCCGATCTGTCCGATCTGTCCGATCTGTCCGATCAATCGATTGGCACAGTGCCTGTGCATGTGGGGTATTTTGTACAGCCCCA
>JBJTAQ010000965.1:0-4682 GCA_046090945.1 Pirellula sp. | reverse complement strand
CCTGCTGGGCACCGCGCCGGTCGAAGTTGTCGACTTGCGATGTTAGGAATAATCCATCTGAGAGCGTCTCGACGCTCGATACACGGCAGCGTTGCATAACCACCGCCTGACCTGGCGATCCGGCTGATTCTTTCTGACCGTACCATGAACCACAGCCCACCGCTCCCACAACCATCTCACCGAGCGCGGGGATCGCGATGACACCGACCAGCGGCTCGCCCCGATAGGTCAACCCAACAAGAGTCGAGTAAAGCGGCACTCCGGAGATAAACGATTTCGTTCCGTCGATCGGATCGATGATCCACTCGAACGCATTCCCCCCAGCCACCGATCCAAATTCCTCCCCGAGCAAGCCGTCCTGAGGATACCGCTTGGCGATCGCCTCTCGGACCGCTTGCTCAGCCCCCTTGTCGGCGGCTGTCACCGGCGATCGATCGCTTTTCCTTTCCACTTGGTAAGCTTTCGTTCGGAAGAACCCAAGCGTTACTTCGCTCGCGATTTGGGCCAATTCCATCGCAAAATCGATCCGAGCCCGGTACTCTTCCGGGCCAAAATCCCATGCCTGAGCTTGTTGCGGGCCAGGGGCGAATCCGCCAACCTGGAACTCCTCAGGGAGTTGCAATCGAGGAAATCGGTACATGGGTTAAAATCCTTACTGGTTTCGTGACAGGTTTCGTGGTCAGAATTGCCGCAGGTTGCAAAACGACGATTCTAGTCGACTACAATACAATCGGTAATGCTATCGGTCATACGAAAGATGATCCGACTGGCGAGCTCTCTGCACCTCTCCGTCCCACCTGCCCTAACGTAAATTTATGTCGACTGCTCCGAAGCTTGAGGATGGCCAGCCGCTGGTCGAACCTGCCGACCCAAGCGATTTGAGACCTAGCAACCGAGCTGGTGGTTCGAAACCCTGGTGGTACAAGCTTCTTTCGTTTCTGCTGGTGATGGCTCTGGTCGGTTTTGGATACTGGACCCGCGGTCGCTGGGAACCTATCCTCGAAGGCTGGATCCGCCCGGCAGCTGCGAACAGGCCCAAGCCTCGTCCACCGGTCGTCTCGATCGCAGAGGCCAAGCAGGATTCGATCCCACAGTTCATTAATTGCCTTGGAACCGTAACTGCCTTTAACAGTGTTACGGTCAAAAGCCGAGTCGATGGGGAACTTGTCGAAGTCGCGTTCCAAGAAGGACAGATGATCCAAGAAGGGCAGCTTTTGGCCCGCATCGACTCGCGGACATTCGAAGCTGCGCTCAATCAAGCCAAGGGTCAACTGCAGCGTGATATGGCTGCACTGGAGTTGGCTCGGCTCAATGTCGAACGGTCCAAGAACTTGCCCGCCGGAGGCACGCTCTCCCAACAAGAACGGGACGAGCTCGAAGCGGTTTACAAACAAGCCCAGGCGCTGGTCGATGTCGATCGTGCGTTGGTGGCCAATGCAGAGCTTCAAGTCGCCTATTGCAACATCATCGCGCCGATCACTGGCCGCGTTGGTTTGCGACAAGTCGACCAGGGGAACATGATCCAAGCCAACAATCCCAACGGCATTGCGGTGATCACTCAACTGCAACCGATCTCGGTGGTCTTCTCGATACCCCAAGACGAAATACTGCGCGTCCAGAAACAACTTGCCGACAACTCCGTTGTGCCTGTAATCGCCTTCGACCGCACCTTCCAAAACAAACTCGCCGAGGGAACTCTCACTGCGATCGACAATCAAGTCGATCCGACGACAGGGACTCTCCGCCTTAAGGCCATCTTTGAGAACACCCAGGGACTTCTGTTCCCAAACCAATTCGTCAATACCCGACTCTTGGTTAAGCAGTGGTCGGATGCGATTGTGATCCCCTCGTCGGCCGTCCAGCGCGGAGCCGACTTCCAATATGTCTACGTCGTTCAAAGCGACAACGAGACTGTCGACATTGCCAAAGTCCAAGTCGCGTTCAGCGAAGGTGGACGTTCGGTGATCTCCCAAGGCTTACAGTCTGGCGATCGCGTGGTGATTGAAGGTACCGACAAGTTGCAGCCTAAAGGCAAGATTTCGCTGCCCGGAGCAGGCCCCAAACCGCGATGAATATCTCCAAGATTTTCATAATGCGGCCGATCGCTACGGCGCTGCTGATGATCGCCATCATTCTCAGCGGATCGGTGGCTTTTAGGCAGCTCCCTGTGGCTGCATTGCCCCAAGTCGACTATCCGACCATCCAGGTCGTGACATTCTATCCAGGTGCTGGCCCAGAGGTGATGGTCTCCTCGGTAACCGCGCCGCTTGAAAAGCAGTTTGGCCAAATACCAGGCCTGTCTCAGATGACCAGCTCGAGCACCCAAGGCTGCTCGGTCATCACCCTGCGATTTGTGCTCGACCTGGATATCGACATCGCCGTGCAACAAGTCCAAGCTGCCATCAACGTTGCGGGCAATTTCCTGCCTCGCGAATTGCCCAACCCACCGATTTACTCCAAGGTCAATCCGGCCGATGCTCCGGTGCTGACGCTGGCTCTGTCATCAACCACGATACCGCTGTCGAAGATCCAGGATTTGGCCGATACACGATTGGCTCAGAAACTCTCGCAAGTCAAAGGGGTTGGCCAAGTCACCGTCACGGGTGGTCAAAAGCCAGCCATCCGTGTGCAAGCCAATCCCACAAGTCTATCGGCGATGGGCCTGACGCTCGACGATCTGCGGACTGCATTGATCGCTGCCAATGTCAATCAAGCCAAGGGTAGCTTTGATGGACCCAAGCAATCGATCATCATCGGAGCCAACGACCAACTCTTTACCGCCGAGCAGTTTCGCGAGTTGATCGTCGCTTATCGCAATAATGCTCCGGTGAAACTTTCCGAAGTAGCGAACGTCATCGACGATGTGGAAAACATCAGGCAAGCTGCTTGGAGAGACACCACGCCAAGTGTCCTTCTGAACATCCAACGCCAACCGGGTGCGAACATCATCGAGGTTGTCGATCGCATTCAATCCATGATGCCCCAACTGAGGGAGGCCCTGCCGGCGGACCTCCAAGTGGACGTGCTGACCGACCGTACGACCACGATTCGAGCTTCGGTCGAAAGCGTCCAGCATGAATTGCTCTTGACGATCGGACTTGTGGTCTTGGTGATCTATTCTTTTCTGCATAGTTTCCGAGCGACGATCATCCCTAGTGCTGCGGTACCTCTCTCGATCGTCGGCACCTTCGGTGTGATGTATTTGATGGGCTATACGCTCAACAATTTGACCCTTATGGCATTGACGATATCGACCGGTTTTGTGGTCGACGATGCGATTGTGATGATCGAGAATATCATGCGTTATGTCGAGGAGGGGATGGATCCCTTGTCGGCCTCACTCAAAGGCGCATCGGAAATCGGCTTTACGATCATCACGCTTAGCGTTTCTCTCGTCGCGGTCTTAATTCCGCTGCTGTTTATGGGAGACGTCATCGGCAGACTCTTTCGCGAGTTCGCAGTGACCTTAAGCGTTACGATTTTTGTTTCGGCTATCGTCTCTTTGACGCTCACACCGATGATGTGCGCGCTGCTGCTGAAAACCCTCCCGAAAGGAAGTGGTGTTAGCCATGACCATGGAACTCAAGGTTGGTTGTTTATCGCGCTGCTGAGATTCTATGAATCCACGCTGCGATGGACACTCAAGCATCAAGGCTTCACGATGCTGGTCTTCCTGGCAACCTTAGCCGCAACGGTATTTCTGTACATCCAGGTCCCCAAAGGCTTCTTTCCGATCCAAGATACCGGGGTGATCCTCGGTATCACCGAGACCGATCAAGACAGCTCCTTTTCCAAAATGCAGGCCAAGCAATCCGAGCTGAACGAAGTATTGTGCAAAGACCCCGCTGTCGAGAGCATCGCTAGCTTTATCGGCATCGATAGCATCAATTTGACACTGAACTCTGGACGCATTCAGATCAATCTTAAACCCCACGAGCAGAGGCATGAATCGATCCAATCGGTGATGGCAAGGCTTTCGCAGAAGGCCTCGGCTCTCGCCGGCATTCAGCTCTTCATGCAACCGGTACAGGATCTATCCGTGGAGTCTCGCGTCTCGCGCACGCAGTTCCAGTATTCGCTCGAAACCCCAGACCCAGAAGAACTTGCCCAGTGGGTCCCCAAACTGGTTTCGAAACTCAAGGAACGACCGGAACTTCAAGACGTCGCAAGCGACCAAGCGGTTCAGGGGCGCGAGGCCAAGCTCGTGATCGATCGCGATACGGCTTCGAGACTTGGCGTCACCCCCTTGGTGATCGACGATGCCCTCTACAACGCTTTTGGACAGCGGCAGGTTTCCACGATCTTCACCCAACTGAATCAGTACCGAGTCGTCTTGGAAGTGGCGCCCGAGTTTCGCGACTCCTTGTCCGACGTAGGCTCTCTGTACGTCAAGACCAATACAGGTAGGCCTGCACCGCTGGAGTCGCTCACTAAAATCGAATACCAAAACGCTCCGCTGGCGATCAATCACCAAGGCCAATTTCCCGTTGTGACCTTATCGTTCAATGTTGCACCAGGGGTCTCCTTGGGACAAGCGGTCGATGCGGTCGAGAAGACGGTCCAGGAGATTCAATTGCCGGCAGGTATCGCCAGGGCATTCCAAGGTTCAGCCGAAGCGTATCAACGTTCTTTGTCGACCACACCGCTGCTGATCCTAGCCGCACTGATCACCGTTTACATTG
>JBJTAQ010000964.1:0-2553 GCA_046090945.1 Pirellula sp. | reverse complement strand
GGTTACGATCTGCGCCGTCTTGGCGACTCCTATTTTCCCGCTCCTCTTTGGCCCGATCATTTCCAATTTCATCCCTTCCAATGAATACCAAGAGATGATATCGCGGATGGTCAAATCGAGCAGCACTTGGTTGGGCCCTGTTTTGACCGGAATGTGTATCGCAGTCGTCCCAGCCTTTTCCGAGGAATGGTTTTTCAGGGGCTACATCCAAACGCGTTTGATCCAGCGTATGCGACCGTGGCTGGCGATCCTCCTTACGAGCGTCCTATTCGCAGCCTTTCATTTCAGTCCAATACATGCCATCATGGTACTACCGATCGGTTTATGGCTCGGCTTTATCGCTTATCGAAGCGGTTCAATTATTCCAGCGATGCTTGGTCACGGCTACAACAATTCGCTTTCGGCTTTCAGTGCACTCAACGAGCAAATTAGCCCCGTTTTGGAATGGTCGATCGTTGGGGTTGGTGTGATCGGACTCTTAGGAACCCTGTATTATTTAGCTACGACGCGGAAACCAACTGGAAACCCTGTTCTTGATTAGATTCCTAGACCATGGTCGGTTGACTAACGGCAGTATTTATCGAGCCAAACCTGCCGCTGCTGATCGAGCTGCTCGTCATCGGGGATCTGGCCTTCTTGGCGCATTTTGTCAAATCGGCTCTCGAACCTCAAAAGCTCTTCTGCCATGATCGCACCTTGGTCAAACATACGGTCGATGAACAAAACTCCGTTCAAATGGTCTACCTCGTGTTGGATGATTCTTGAAAGGAACCCATCGACCTTCAGGTCGATCTCCTTGCCGTCCATGGAGTAGGCGTTGACATGCACCGATTTGTTCCGCTTGACGGTTCCATGAAGTCCAGGCAACGACAAACATCCCTCCTCCGCTTCGACCGTCCCGGTCGCTTTTTGGATCACGGGATTGAGGAAAACGAGTTCCGGGCCGGTTTCTTTTTCTCCGCTCGGGTTGGCGACAAAGAGCCTCAAAGGTAAATTCACTTGATTGGCGGCCAGCCCAACTCCACGATGCTCGTACATGATCTCGAACATCTGGTGGATGATATCGATAAGCTGTTGATCGACTCGAGCTAGTGGTTTTGAAGTGAATCGGAGGGTCGGATGTGGATAATGGATCAGTTGCAGCATGTGGTTCTCGGACAACTCTCGTGCGGTGGCCGCTAATTGCAGGGAAGGTTATTGTGATCCAAAGAGCTTATTTCGTAAACTGCCCCGCTACGGTTGGTATTCCAGTTGCACCTCTTGGCGTATTGGTATTTCTTTGGCTGTGCTTATTGGCCTGCGCTCAGGAATCGTTGCAGGAATCTTTATTGCAAGCCCAGGGAACTGAGTACTACCGCCAAGCGGTCGAGAAACTTGGTCCACCGAGCAGAATCGTATGGAGCGAACCGGGGGACAACTCTCTGGAACGTTGGAAACCTCGGTCCCTGATCGAGGTTAAAGCTGTAATTGTTTCATGGGATATCGATAAGCTTGTCGTCGCTAAAGTTGATGGAAATGGACCTACAACCTTTCCAGGTGACCTCGTTGTGGGGATCGAGCCGGCTTGGAAATCCCCCGTTTACGAACAAACCATGGTGCTGATCAAGCAGCGACGGCTTCGAGAGGCATTGCAGCAAGGCCAAACGGCCCTGGCGCTATCCGAGATCCCTCGTTGGCAACAGCGTGTCTTGGTCGCTGAAATGGTCGATGCAGCTTTGGCGCTTCAACAAATCGGCGTTGCTGGAAAAATTTTCAAAGTTCTCGCACAAGATTCCGCGCCGGAACTGCTCATGAGCCGGATCCCGATCCCCTGGTCGGATGAGCTGATCACGGTCACACCCGCTGTGACTCAGGAGGCGCTTGGTTGGATTGAGAGTCCGATCCCGGCGATGCAACTGCTCGGAGCATCTTGGTTGCTCGGAGGTGAACATCGGCTCGCGGCGATCGAAAAGCTTAAGGCGCTTGCGGCAAGTGAGACGGTATGGATTGCTGAGTACTCCAAGGTTCAGCTTTGGAGATTATCCATGCCCGAGGAGGTTGCTTCTGAAAAATTTCTTGTCTGGGTAGGACAGCGCGATGCCCTGCCGATACCTTTACAAGCTGGTCCGACGATGCTGCTGGCTCATCGCTTGGATCAAGCAAATCAGCCCAAATTGGCGATTGCTGAGTGGCTTCGTGTCGCATCATTGCACGAGGATCGGTATCATCTAGTTCAGCAGGCGACGCGTCGAGCGACGGAGATTGCCGATAAGATTGGCGATCCAAAATTTGCAGAGTCGATCGTAAAAAGTTTTTCGTCCTTGAAAGAATCCTCCCCCGAATCACTCAGGAAAGATTAGACCCAAGAGGTAGGCGACGATGCAGTCCGAAGATCAGAGGCGGAAACAGGGAATCTCAGGCAGACTTGTTATTTTGGTTGGCGCGATGACGTTTTTGGTTGGACTCTGCAATCCTGCGGTCGCTCAGCCTCCAGGTGGTAGCGCAACCGGGGTGACCAAACCGCTCGACGCTTCGGATGATACACTCTTCGAAATCATTTTCAGCGGAGGGCCG
>JBJTAQ010000963.1:0-1614 GCA_046090945.1 Pirellula sp. | reverse complement strand
ATCGGCAATCCAGGTCAAACCAACTACTCGGCCACCAAGGCCGGAATGATCGGCTTTACCCGATCCCTCTCGAGGGAGCTTGCCAAACGCAAGATCACCGTCAACGCCGTCGCACCTGGGTTCATCGAGAGCGACATGACCAAGGCGCTCGGGGATGCCGTGGTCGATGAGGTCAAGAAGCGAGTTCCTGCGAACCGACTTGGTCAGCCCGATGACGTCGCGGCTTGCGTTTTGTTTCTTGCAAGTCCCGCGGCGAGTTATGTCACTGGCCAAGTGCTCACGGTCGATGGTGGGATGACGGGCTGATTCAACACTTGGTGGCAGGCTATTTCTGCTCGTAGCCCTGCCACATCCAAACCAGTGTGTCTGCAACGGTGTGTTCGAAGACTTTGCGATCGCAGTGTCGTGTCTCGCGACTAAACACGTACCGATAGTCATAGCCCTTGGCGGCTAGTGATTTCGCGGTGCGTTCGTTGGCCATTACCCAGTTGTGGTAGGTTTCTTCTGCATCATTGAACCGAAGGTCTTTGTCGGCCACATGCGTGAATATGCGCAGGGGCTTTTTGTCGGAAGTTTCGAGAAGTTTCATGCTTGAGTGGTATTCCCAAGCCCCCAGCGGATACTTGGATTCCTCGGCTGCATCGTCATCTTGTTGATCGACGAAGGTGCCTGAATAAGTGATCAATCGGCGGAATAGATCGGGTCGAAACCAACCCATCGATAGGGCTGCTGCTCCACCGGAACTGCAACCCATGACAGCTCGCCCCCAGGGGTCTTCTGTGAGTGCGAGTTTGGGATAGGCCGCTTTGATTTCAGGGTTGCTTAATACCGCGGCAAATACTTCCTCGTGGACGAATCTTGCAAGCCGATCGGACATCGTATCGTACTCGAGACCTCGCTGGCTACCTTTGCCGTCGTTCCCTCCGTTTTCGATGCTGATGGCGATGAACGCGGGGAGTTTACGGTTGGAATCTTTCGATACAGTCAAATTGTCCAACGCGTTGCGTACGAGATTGAGATTGCTGGGTCCGTCGTGCATTACAAGCACCGGTGCTTTGGTTCCATCTTGGTAGGCAGCAGGGATATAGACGAAGATCTTTCGCTCTTTGCGGACTTCTTTCTTTGCATCGAGCGTTGCATCGTTCCCTGGAAAAATCTTGCTGTCGGCCAATCGCATCCGAAACTCGAACTGCTTGCCTTTGGCGTTCCCGAGGTCGCTCAAATCAGGATCGAGGCGGTATTCTGGCCCGACAACAAAATCGCCATTCCCCGGGCCGTAGGCTTTCTTGGCCGCAAGGTCTTGGGCATGTATCGAGACGGGGGCCAGCATTCCAAAGCTGGCAGCAAGGATCGCTGAGCTGATCGATTTTGAAATTTGGTTTGGCATTATTTTCACCAGGATTCGTCAAGGGTCATGAAACGTCAAAAGGCTCATGATATCCTATCGCTGGGTGTTCGGGTTGGGTAACTAGTTCGGTCGTTCGCGGGAGAGTAGCAGGCGATGAAAGACAGTGTAAGCGAGAATTCGGTCCCGCGTCGGGAGTTTTTAATCCGAAGTTCGTCGTCGCTAGGCGCAGCCCTTGTCGGTTCAGGCTGCTTGGGTACCGACCGAGC
>JBJTAQ010000962.1:0-2508 GCA_046090945.1 Pirellula sp. | reverse complement strand
GTTGGATCAAGGGGGGATAGGCTCGAACCTGAGCAACCTGCTCCGAGATAGCGTATGGGATACGCAAGAGCGACTCTTGAGGATCGATCTACCTGTCGGCGATTACCGATTCACCATGGCGGTGGGCGATGTAGGCACCTGGGATCCGGTTCTCAAGCAACCTGTATTGAGTGGCTCTAACGGACAGAAATCGATCAGGCAACTTGAGGTAAGCCACACCCAGGGTGGCCCCTTATTGCTCTCGCTCAAACCTGAGTCAGGCTCCGATTATTGGATCCTATCTAGCTTGGATGTCCAAGCGATAAATAGTGTCGTCAATGGTGGTTTTACAAGGTTGGCTGGTTCGAATTCGACGTCATGGATCGCAAGGGCGACCAACGTACCTAGTGGCATTTATACAATCGATCTTGATCGTGGGGAAATCACCGTTCCGGACGCGGATCCAACGATGATTGGACATCAGATATTTGTCAATAATTCGAGGTTGCTCGAAATCCCCTACAAGTCCGCTTCAGCAAGTGGATCAGTCGACATTAGAGCGACCCACGATCAAGGGCTCGCAGAATACACCTCGACGTTCTACAACGCTTCGCCGAACGTCTCGATTCGACTCGACTTTAACAGTGGATCTGCCCAGACCCAAGCGGGCTATGTAGCTTATCCTTAGAGGACGTGGTACTCGCCTGCACGGGGTTATGGCTGGCAGAATCCGTTGGATACGACATTCTCAACGGTATCGGGTACGGTAGTACCGCCCAAGGAATCTCAGTGGGCCGATCGGACTTGGCCAGTTGGTTTCGATCAAACCAGTCTTTTAGGGACCAGTTTGGTGAGTTTGCTGAGAGACGGGCAAAAGGCCTCGACTCTCAAGGAATTCAGGACCGATTTACCCGATGGAGTCTACACCGTTGGTATCACGGTTGGCGGACCTGCCGCGATGTCGGATTTGGATATCGGAGTTGTCGACCGACCGAACGAAGGTGTATCAGACATCTCGACGGTAGTTGGAGAGTACAAGCGAGTCAGCTTCAATGCGACGGCGACGCGAGGTGTATTGACCCTGACATTTGCAAGTTCCGTTGCACGTGCTGAGTGGTTCATCAATGCGATTGAGATCGACAGTCAGTTGGTTCCGCTTCCGCTGGCTCTATCGAGTGGCAACGATCTTGAGGCCGGGCGGCCAACTCCTTATGCAATCACCGCAACGGTTGCCCCAGGCCTTTACACCCTATCGAGCACCCTAGGGAAGCTGACGACTGCCAACGACAGCGATCAGCGGCTCAGCGGGATACAGCTTATGGTTAATAGCACTGGACAATTGAGCTTCCAGTTAAGTAGTGAGTTGCCAGGGACCGGCGAGATTCTATTGACGAGTTTGAACGGGAGTCCGCAGTATCGTGCCTTGGTATCATTCCGGTATCCGTTGCTGCGGCAGTTTGATTTCAATGACGCGAAAACGGCAGCAAACACCAACGGCTATCGAAGCGTCCTTCCCACAGACCTGTATAGTCCAACTGTCGCGTTTGGGTGGAGTGCCCGTTCCGGTTCGGTCGATCGTACTGCTGCTGCGACCTCTGCGTTGCCTCAGCGCTTGTTCCAGGATAAACACACGTCATCTTCACCGCTTTATTTCATGATCGCCAGCGAGGCTGGTAAGACCTACGACGTACGCTTGCACCTAGGTGATACCGTCGCTCGTGAGATGGATATCTCTGTCAACGGCTCCACGATTCAGCGATTTGCAACGGCTGCCGGTCAGTACATTTCCCCCGTGATTCGCACGCAAGCGAACGACCAACAAATTGAAATTTACTTTAGCGGTGCAAGTATCAAGGAATGGGCTGTCAATGGAATTGAGGTGTTGGAAGTAACCGGCAGTCGAACCGTTCTGACGCTCGCGGCTTCAAACGGCATGATTGCGGGAACAAGTACGGCCATCCAGCGTAATCAAACAAGCAGTGGTCAGCTATTGGTACCGGGTGTTTACTGGTTGACGAGCGATATTGGCACGTTGATGAACACTGCAGGCCAGCGAATCAATCAACTCGTCATCGGAAGCAACGGTCTGATCGACCTGACAATCCGAAACGCAATGCCGGGCACTGGTACGGTTCGCTTGGACTCTGCATCGGGCGCACTGCAATACGATCTGACCGTTAGCTTTGTACTCAATCCAGTCCGTTTGTATGACTTTGACCATGTAAATCGTGGGGCGTTCTCTCCATTGGCTCCAGGATACCTGCGGGTTCTACCAACAGATGTTTACAGCCAGATCACAGGATTCGGATGGAATGCTGCTGTGAAGTCCGTGGACCGCGGAACGACGGCTAGGAATATGCCGACGCCAACGGAACTGAACCGAGATAAGCACTTCAATTCAACGCCGGGTACGTTCATGGTGATGAGCGATGCGGGCAAGTCGTACAGCGTGACGATCCACTTTGGGGATACAGAGGCCCGAGACGTAGAGGTGTCATTCAATGGAGGAACGACCTACGAGCGAGTCAC
>JBJTAQ010000961.1:0-2745 GCA_046090945.1 Pirellula sp. | reverse complement strand
GGCTCGTCGGCTGGACGCAATCGGATGATGTTCGATCCGAAGTTCGGGAAGTCCTTCGGGCTTGGTGGTTCGAGTTGTCCCGATGCACTGACCTTGTCGGTCGTGTAACCGGTCATCATCTGGTAGATCGCTGCAGTGTGATTGAATAGACCGTTGGGCGTGTAGCTCATCGAACGGATCATCGTGAACTTGTCGTTGACCTGTGCCAACTTGGGAAGGTTCTCGGTGTAGAACGTCCCGGTCAGCTTGGTCGGGATCGGCTTGAAGACGCTCTTGACCTTGTCGGGCACATTTTCCTTCGGATCCCACAAGTCCAGGTGGGATGGACCACCCTGGAGATACACCAAAATCATCCGCTTGGCTTTGTTCCAACCTGGCGAACCTTCCGAAGTGGCCGCATGCACCGATTGGAGCTTTAGGAGGTTTGCAAGGGATAGACCAAAGAGCCCTGAGCCACCGACACGCAGTACGTCTCGACGGGTTACCCCGAGGCTCGAATCGCACAAATCTTTTCCTGCCGAACCGAGCAATCGCAACATGATCTAATGCCTTATAGGAGGTTTATCCAAAAGTGGATGGAACGGTGTATTCTAACGAAAATCTTTAGTGGTTGAACAAAAATGCAGGGCTGTTGATCAAGGCCCAGACCAAGTCCTGGGCCGAGGTCAGTCGGGCATTGCCCAGTTGGCCTTCGCTTTCTTTAGCATCGGCCCGCAGCCTTAGCAATCTGGAATCTTCCGGCAAAGGGGTTCCCAATCGTTCAATTCGCTTGGCCAAAACGACGACTTGCTCGTCCTCGGGAAGCATTTGGCTCTCCTTTTGGACATTGGCTTGCAAACCCTTGAGCTCTGCCGACGAGAGTTTCAGATAGTTCATCCCGTCCTTGGTCAATTCCGGTGTCCAGGCCGCACGGGGAATTGCTCCGATAGCCCGGAACGATTCCGGAACCCCGATCGCGAGCTCTCCTTCATGCTGCCCAACGCTCAATCGGAAGCGTCCGAGTCGGTGCTCGGCAGCGTCGTGATTCTGATGGATCCGCCATTGCAAGACCTCTCCCTTCTGGAGCGTCAGTGGAGCTTCCAGGGCAAAGACCGCCCAGTGCTCGACCCCGATTGCGTTGGCGATCGCCCAGCCACCTTGATCGTTGTTCTTTCCATCGATCGCAGCACCCGCCGAGAAGCCTTGTTGGTCAAAGTCGCTCAGGCCTTTGACGAGCTTGATCTTCCGCATCTCGGCAGGCTTGTCGGGCATGCCTGCAAAGAGTTCCAGTTCGGTGACGACAAAGTTTCCGTTCGGTGGAAGCCCTGGACCTTGCGATGGCAAATCGGGTGCCGTGAGGGCTTCGAGCCGAACCGCTGTGATCGGGCCGTTGGTGGCGATGGTGTCGATCGTGTAGAGCCCTTTATTCGCTCCACCCGAAGCGCGGATCGAGCGGTCGGCAAGCGGAGCGAGCGTCGCTCCCGTGGTAGCCTCGGCCTTGGTCACCGCGAGGGTCTGCCAAGTCGGCCCGTTGCGTCGTGCATCGATGAACTCTTGGAGTTTGTTATCAAGGTTGGCTTCAAAGCCTTGTACGGCCGCTTGAGCGGCAGCGAGTCGTTCGAGGCGCGCTTTCTCGGCCGCTTCACGTTCCGGGCGGATCTGCTCCTTGCGAGCTTCGAGGGCCACCTTGGTCGACTCTCGCTCGGCATCCAAGGCCGCTTGTCGTTTGGGTTTCTCTTCGACCCACCAAGCTTCGCGCTCGGCAAGCAGACCGACGAGTCGCTCGTGGTCCTTTTGGATCAGAGTCATGGTCGAAAGGGCCGCTTGGATTTCCTCGGCGGTTGCATGTCGATTGAGAACTCTGACGAAGATCTCATCGATGAGTTTCGCATCATCAGGCGTGGTCTCGACGAGTTTGCGAATCGCGTTTTCAGGATCCGCAATAGCGCCACCGAGGGTCGGACCACTGACCAAAGCCATGACCGAACCGAGCCGCAGTTCGTTGGATCGTTCGCATTCGCAGGCGCTCTCGCGAGGAGGACGCCCGAGGTTGTTGAGGAACCCATCAGGGAGCCCCGCATCGGCATCGGCCAAGGCAGCGGCTCGAGTGCCTGGTGGCAAGCCCGGGATCTTTGAGGCTGCACCGGTAACCTGATGGATCGAATCAAACAGCACTTCGGCCGGCAACCGCCTGGGCATAGCGTGCGAGTAGTTGCGATCATCATCGGAGTTGTATTGGTTGGTGTCGATCGCCAGTTGATACACATCGGACTTGCAGATCGTGCGAATGGTATGTCGGATATCAAAGTTATGGTCGATGAAATCCTTCTCTAAGTGCGCCAAAAGCTCTGGAATGCTCGGTGGGTTCCCAGCGCGGATGTCGTCGATGGGCTCGATGAGCCCCTTGCCCAATAGGTAACCCCACATGCGGTTGACGAAGCTCTTGGCAAAGTAAGGATTCTCTCGGCTGGTGACCCAGGAAGCGAATTGGGTTCTTCGAGCCGGGTTCTCGCCGGGGTTGTTGTTGGCTACAAAAGGGAACTTCGGTGCAATGACTTGTTGCGTCTTTTGGTGCTTGACTTCCCCATCTTTTTTGTCGAAGACTTCTTCGCACAGAGGCTTTGCTCCTTCGACAGCCGTTCCACCGATGGTGTTGTTGCCGGAGGCATCGTCTTTCTTCAAGCCGACTTGGGCAAAGTAAGCCGCAGTCTCATAGTACTGGTCTTGCGTCCAGCGTTCGAACGGATGGTCATGGCACTTGTTGCA
>JBJTAQ010000960.1:0-7314 GCA_046090945.1 Pirellula sp. | reverse complement strand
TTCGTCGCAGCCTTTTTGGCGGTAGCAGGTACCGTCCCCTTCTTTTTCTTAGGTGCAGCTTTCACCGCCACCTTCTTGTGGGAGCTTTTATTCGCCTTGGTTTTCTTCGGAGAGGTCACTTTTAAATCTCCAGAGCCATCTTATTATCGACAGTGTCGGGGGGGAAACGGGCAGATTGTCAGTATGCCTACGAAATGAAGGATTTCCAGATTTTTCAGCGGTTCTTGTTAACGTTTCGTTGGAAAATGTTTATCTTTTGCTTCAGATTCCGAGTATCGATGGAATTTCCCGCCGTTCTAACCCCTAAAACCCGACGTTCAGGAACCTCATCCACTGATGGAACCCTCACCTCCTGCCCAGTCTCAGGTTCTCGGAAGACTCGCCATGGCCGTCAGCAACAGCTTGGCCCAAATCGCCGTTGCTACGGTTCTTGGCTATCTGTTGGATCGCTGGCTGGGCTGGATTTTCTGGACTCCCGTTGGAGTTTGTGCAGGAATGGCCTTGGCGATTCGAACCCTTTTGTATTTTCTCAAGCAGTTCACTCCGACTCCGTCGAAGTCTAGCGGCCAGGATCAAGCCGACATACCATGAGATCTTTGGCACATTTTCCGAGGCTCCTGCTCGGCACCCTGATCCTGGCCCTCGCGTTGTCGACTGCCGCCTTCTTTTGGCCACCTCAAGGAGCAAATGCGGGGAGCAAGGCCACCTACCAAACACTTGCAATTTGGTACTGTGCTGCAGTGACTTTGACGACCGCACTATGGACTACAGGTCGTTTTTCCGCCCAATTCCCCGTCTTTTCAACCCTAATGAATGTCAATTGGAGGATCGGTATGATCGGTGGTTTGGCCCTTGTGGCATCTGCGACAAAATGGCCCCAAGCCAATTCCCTCTGCCTGTACTTGGTGGGCTATTATTTCCCCTTTCTTGTATTAGAATCCTGCCTGTCAATTTTCCATCTCCGATCGAGACGCGAAGCCTAGCCCTCATGTCGAATCTCCTGCTTCATATCAAGGACGCCTACTACTTTGAGGTTCCGAAAGTTCTTTGGCCAAGTCGCCGAAGTTCTGCGGAAGACTTTCCGGATTGGATTGTTCGAAACGACCCAGACTTTCAGCAGCGCGAAGCCGAGTCGATGATCGAATCACTCCGGAACCTGGGAGTCGACGTTTCGAATGGTTTAAAATCCCAGTGGGAGCAGTGGCAGGCCCAGGATATCAACTATGCGCGGCCATTGGATGTTTTTTTGGACATGGCGTCCGATGAGATTTCTAAGAAAGCGGCCAAATGGGCCAAGAAGAACGCACCATCGAGCGACAATCCCCTCAAGGCTTACTTGGCCTCTGCCGGGTCCGACGAACCGCTTGGATGGTTCGCCGAACTGAGACAAAAACCGGAATTCAAAACCGCTTGGGAATCGCTCAAGCGGGTCCATAACTCCTCGGAGTTTGTCAGTCGTTACACGCAGACACACGGAAAGTCTTGGGGTGAGTCCAAGATCTCCCAGTACAACGACGCGTTATCGGGCAAGATCCTCATTCCTCAGCCTTTTGGAGGAAAGCTTCGAAATGCATATGAGCCCGAATCGGGTTTTTGCCTGTCGAAATACATGGTTATCGAACTGGTGGTGGCCTTGCTGCTGGTCGGTATCTTTTCATGGTTGGGCAAACGCATTCAGGGAGGTGCCGTCCCCAAGGGCAGGGTTTGGAACCTGCTCGAAGGCTTGATTGAATACGTTCGCAAGCAGGTCTTTGAGCCAGCGATGGGTACCGAGGACTCCAGGCGATTCATGCCCCTTTTGGCAACGCTTTTTGTGTTCATTTTCGGTCTGAATCTAGCGGGTATGGTGCCGTTTTTGGGATCCCCTACCGCTTCGCTGGCTTGTACTGCCGCCCTGGCCTTAGTGGTCTTTGCAGTCGGTTTGATTTGGGGCGTGCGAGCGATGGGGCCAGTCGGTTATTTAAAGAATCTGTGTCCGAGCATGGGTTTGCCACCAGCCCTGTCGATCATCATCGTCCCAATGCTATGGACGATCGAATTCATCTCGCTGTTCATGAAGCATGGGATTCTAGCTTTGCGGTTGCTGGCCAACATGGTTGCAGGTCACGCGGTTCTGCTGGGTTTGATGGGTCTAGCAGTTGGATCGGCAGCATTGTACACCGGGTCGAGTTTCGGCTTGTGGACACCACTGGGACTAGTTACGGCACTCAGTATGGTCGCGATGAGTTTGCTGGAACTCTTTATTGCGTTCCTGCAAGCCGCGATGTTTACATTCCTTGCGGGATTGTTTATTTCGTCGTCGATCCATCACCATTAGAAAACGTTCTCAGACTCAGGCTTAGAGTATTCAAGTCTGGGTTTGGATTTAGGTTCAGTAAACTTTTTTGTTCAGTCACCTGTTTGGGGGAAATTGAAAGTGTATTTCGTACGTAGAACTCTGATGCTTTCGTTCTGTTTGTTGCTCGCCTTGTCTGCCAGTGCTGGTGCTGCTGATGGGTCCGGGATCCCCGGCGCAATCGGTGGTGGTCTGGCCGTTTTGGGTGCGGGTATCGGCATTGGTTTGTTGGCCAAGGGGGCGGTCGAGGCAATCGCTCGTCAACCTGAGTCGGCAGGCGTTATCCAGATCAACATGATCATTGCGGCAGTTTTCATCGAAGGTGCGACGCTGTTTGCGATCATCGTCGGTCTGCTGCAAAATCCTTTCGCCGGCTAGTCGGTCGCAAGGTTGTATTGATTTGTTAGGGTCTTTTGGCTCAGGGGTAGTAAAAATGTTCCTCGGTTTGAACAGGAAACATGGTGCTTGGTTGCTCGCTGTCGGTTTGTTGCTGACAGTCGGCCTCGGAGGCTTGTACGCCAGCGAAGGGGGACACCACGACCCAACGCATGCGAACGCTTCGACCCAGATGTCCAACCCGCTGGAGCTCAGGACCGATTTTGCGATCTTTTCGCTGTTGGTATTCCTGGCACTCCTGGCGGTTTTGTACGCACTGGCTTGGAAGCCCCTCATGCAAGGCCTCGATTTGAGAGAAAAACTCATTTCGTCTCAGATTGAGGACGCGCGGGTGGCTTCCGAACAAGCTGCGGCCAAACTCAAGGAGTACGAGGGCAAGTTGGCACAGGCGGCTGTCCAAGCACAGGAGATGGTGGTTCAAGCCAGAAAAGATGCCGAGCATGTAGCTGAGAAAATCAAGGCCGAGGCGACAGCCAACGCTGCTCACATGGTCGACCGCGCTCGGTCGGAGATTGAAACGGCCAAGCAAGCGGCGTTGAATGATCTGTCTCAAAAGAGCACCGACATCGCCTTTAACCTAGCTAGAAAAGTCATCGGACGCGAACTCAAAACCTCCGATCACGAGCAGTTGGTCAAGGACGCTCTCGGGCGACTTCCAAGCAGCAAGAACTAATCCTTCCTGAAAACCTAGAACATGTCTGATCAGGCCACCAAGATACCAACGGTATTCGACAGCGACGAGCAACAGATCGGTGAGGTCTACGCTCGAGCGTTGCTCGGTGCGGTTCCCAAGGACAAAATCGATCAAGTCGTCGAGGAGTTCGAGTCGTTGGTCAGCGACGTGCTCGACAAACACCCCGCTCTTGAATTGGCGTTAGGGAACCCCAAACTAGCAATCGAACGGAAGTCGGCCCTATTGGACAAGGTCTTCCAGGGCAAGATGAATCCTTCGTTGCTGACGTTCCTGAAAGTACTGGCTCGTAGGCAGCGGCTCAACTCGCTCAGAGCGGTTCAGGGGGCGGCTAGCAAGCTCGCAGACGAACTCGCAGGGCGAGTCCAAGCTTTGGTAACCGTCTCAACGGGTCTTTCGTCCAGTGCGGAGAAAGCTCTGACTGAGAAACTGCAAACGCTCCTGAAGAAAGAGGTTCGCGTTGCCGTCAAAGTCGATCCTTCGATTCTCGGTGGGTTGATGGTACGCATCGGTGATACGGTCTACGATGGGAGCGTCGATGGGCAACTCAATGCCCTGAAGAAGGCTGTCTCTCAGAAGTCCGAAAACGCGGTTCGATCGATTGCAGGTTCCTTGGTTTCGCCTTCCTGATTTTCGGTTGGGGCCAACCAAAAAAGATAAGTCATAATTCAGTTTTAAGTAATTCAATTTGAATCCAAAGGTACTCCTCGGGATGGGTCGTTCCATCGACACCACGAGGTTTGCGAGGTCCAAGAGATGAAGTTTAACTCGGATGAAATTGCAAGCGTCATTCAAAAGGAAATCGAACAGTTCGGTAGCCAGATCGACGTCCGCGAAGTAGGCACGGTACTGGAAGTTGGCGACGGTATCGCCCGCGTGTACGGCCTGTCGGGCGTCATGTCTGGCGAAATGGTCGAATTTCCGAATGGTGTTATCGGGTTGGCGTTCAACCTCGAAGAGAAATCCGTCGGTGTGATCATCCTCGGAGATTATTTGAGCATCAACGAAGGTGACGAGGTTCGTGCTCTTGGGACACTATTGAGCGTTCCAGCGGGCGATGCGGTCGTCGGCCGTGTTCTGGATCCATTGGGTAATCCGATCGATGGCAAAGGACCGATCAGTACCAGCGTCAGACGTCCGGTTGAAATTATCGCAACAGGTGTTGCCGAGCGGCATCCAGTCAACGAACCGATGCAGACAGGGATCAAGGCCATCGATGCGATGACCCCGATCGGACGCGGTCAACGCGAGTTGATCATCGGTGACCGGAAAACCGGTAAGACTGCAATCGCAATCGATGCGATCATCAATCAAAAAGGCAAGGGAGTCAAATGCTTCTATGTCGCTATCGGCCAGAAAGAGTCCTCGGTCGCGCTGCTGATCGATGCATTGGATAAAGCAGGTGCGATGGAGTACACGACGGTTATTGTCTCGGGTGCTAGCTCTCCTGCTCCATTGCAGTACGTCGCACCTTATGCTGGTACCGCCATGGCAGAACACTTCATGTTCAACGGCCAACATGCTTTGATCGTCTACGACGACTTGAGCAAGCAAGCGGTCGCTTACCGTCAGTTGAGCTTGCTAATGCGACGTCCACCAGGACGCGAAGCGTTCCCTGGGGACGTGTTCTACTGCCACAGCCGCTTGCTCGAACGGTCAGCAAAACTCTCCAAGGAACTCGGTAGTGGATCGCTAACGAGCTTGCCGATCATCGAAACCCTCGAAGGCGAAGTTTCGGCTTATATCCCCACGAATGTGATTTCGATCACCGACGGACAGATCTACCTCCAACCTGACTTGTTCTTCGCAGGCATTCGCCCCGCGATGAACGTCGGTATCTCGGTTTCTCGGGTCGGTGGCAACGCTCAGATCAAAGCGATGAAAAAAGTCGCCGGTGGTCTTCGCTTGGACTTGGCCGCTTTCCGTGAACTCGAAGCTTTCGCGCAGCTCGGCACTGAGCTGGATCCCGCGACTCAGGCGAAACTCGATCGGGGTTATCGAATGGTTGAGTTGCTCAAGCAACCTCAATTCCAACCGATGGACGTCGCCGAGCAGATCGTCAGCATCTATGCAGGTACTCGAGGACACCTGGATGATATCCCAGTTGCGAAGGTTCGAGAGTTTGAAACCGGTTTGCTGGAGTTTTTGCGAGATCGCAAAGCCGACGTTCTTCAAAAGATCAAGGATGTCGGGGATTTAACACCTGAAATCTAAGAGATGATCAAATCGACGATCGCTGCCTTTAAAGCGACCTTCCGAGCGTAGTTTTGATACGAGTCCAATCCGGGGAATTCAACGGCAATGGCAAACATCCGTCAACTCGATAAACGACGAAAAAGCGTTCGGAACATTCGCAAGATCACCCGAACGATGGAATTGATCGCAACGGCACGCTTCAAGAAAGCAATGGATCGTGCTGCCGCGGCAACCGACTACACCAAGCGTATCACTCAGATCGTTCAGGATCTGGCTAGTAGCGGCGCGAGTGTCAGCCATCCGTTGTTGTTGGCTCACGATGCGATCAAAGCTGTCGACATCTTGGTCCTAACCGCCAATCGAGGTCTTTGCGGCGGGTACAACGGGTCGGTAGTAAGGGTTGCTACTCAGAGAAGGAATGAAATCCTTGAGCAAGCCAACGCGGGGCAAACCTCTGTCAGTGGCAAACGGGGGATCTCAGCCTTTCGATTTGCAGGCGTTCCAATCGAGAAAACCTACACCGAGTTCGATGACCAACCCGGTTTTGATTCGGTGGCAAAGATCGCCGATGAACTGATCTACCGCTACGTTTCGGGCCAAGTCGATCGAGTCGATGTGGCCTACACCAAGTTCGTCAGCAGTTCCAAGCAGATACCGGTTGTCGAAACCTTGCTGCCATTTGCGGGTCTGGAAGTTACCGTCAAGGATAGTACTTCGGCGGACACTAGCGATTCAAAGATTCGCGACGATTACGAGTTCCTACCGAATGCTTCGGCGATCCTTGAAGAAGTCGTTCCCGCGAGTTTTCGAGCGAGACTTTTCAAATGCTTCCTAGATGCTGCCGTCAGTGAGCAAATCGCGCGTATGGTGGCTATGAAGAGTGCAACGGAAAACGCCGGCGACATTATCAAGTCACTCTCCAGAACTTACAACCGAGCTCGACAGAGCAAGATCACCCAAGAGATCATGGAAATCATCGGTGGGGTCGAAGCCCTCGGCTAAGATGCTCGCTATTCCTTGATTCAAGCCAGTCCATTCATCACACTAAACCAATTACAGCAAATCAAAACAGAGAAGATCATGAGTGTCTCGACCGCCAGCAGGGTTGGAAAAATCAGTCAAGTCATCGGTTCGACCTTCGATGCGGAGTTCCCCGAAGACAGCTTGCCACCGATCTACAACGCGGTGAAAGTCGTCAGCAGCAAGAAAGGGGTTGAGATCAACCTCACCGGCGAAGTCCAACAGCACCTCGGCGGTGGCAAAGTCCGCTGCGTGGCATTGGGCAGTACCGACGGTCTGATGCGCGGTCTCGATTGCGTCGATACCGGAAACCCTGTTTCGGTACCCGTTGGCGAAGGAACACTCGGTCGGGTCTTCAACGTGCTCGGCGATCCAATCGATCAGCGAGGGGACGTCAAAGCAGACACCAAATGGCCTATCCACCGCAAAGCTCCAGCGGTATCGGAACTGTCGACCAACACCGAAGTGTTCGAGACCGGGATCAAAGTCATCGATTTGCTCACTCCGTTCGTTCGGGGTGGTAAAGCCGGTTTGTTCGGCGGTGCAGGATTGGGTAAGACGGTTATTCTGCAAGAGCTCATCGCTCGGGTGGCTAGCTCCCACGGTGGTTACTCTGTGTTTGCCGGGGTTGGAGAACGAACCCGGGAAGGAACCGACTTGTGGCTCGAAATGCAAG
>JBJTAQ010000959.1:0-8718 GCA_046090945.1 Pirellula sp. | reverse complement strand
CTTTCCCAAGAAGTTCGAGGATCAGCGGTAGACCGCCCACACCCAGCGCGACCCATAATGGCCAAGGATGCTCAGAGAATCCAGTGAAACACGAGCCCAAATACGTAGCGATACAGACCAAGGCGAGGATTGCAATCAGGGTCGTTCGCCACCTCAACCAATTCAATTTACGCTGCGATGCATCGGCCATAATCCGCGACTTGTAAGGAGAAATATCCGCTAGATGTTATTCAGCAGAAGCTTCATCTCACGAACGGCTTCCTTCATCCCAACGAGGACTGCCCGCGATACGATGCTGTGGCCAATATTCAATTCGCGCATCCCTGGGATCGATGCGATAGGACGGACGTTCTGATAAGTCAACCCATGACCCGCGTGAAGCTTCAGACCTAAGTCATTGACCAGTTGCGATGCAAGTTCGAGTCGCCGCAACTCGTGAGCCTGGGCTTCCCCGCGAGCCTCTGCATACTGTCCGGTATGCAACTCGACCGCCTCGACACCTAACTCCTTAGCGATCCGAACCTGCTCATCGTCGGGATCAATGAACAGGCTCACCAAGATACCAGCATCCTTGAGCAAACCGATGGCTCGCGTCAATTCAACACTCCGAAGACGCAGATCCAAGCCTCCTTCGGTCGTGACCTCTTGACGCTTCTCTGGAACCAAAGTCGCCTGCTGTGGATTTACACTCAGCGCGATCTGGACGATTTCCTCAGCGCAGCACAGTTCGAAATTCATCTTCGTCCGAAGCGTCTGGGCCAAGATCCTCACGTCGCGGTCTTGAATGTGCCTGCGATCCTCGCGCAGATGGATCGTGATGCTGTCGGCTCCACCAAGTTCGGCCAGCACCGCCGCTGCAACCGGATCCGGCTCGACAGTCCGACGGGCCTGACGCACCGTCGCCACGTGATCAATGTTTACACCAAGTTCAACCATGTTGGTTCAACCATGTTGGAAGGGAGTGCTCAAGGCCCGAAAGAGATTCGAGCCTCTAGTTTAGCTTGGCAGCCGCCACGAAGAAGGGGAAACGACTCGCCCCGCAAGTGCGGGCAACACGGCTTTGCGAACGCTTGCGGAGCGAGTCTCTTCCAAAAAGGTCCTATCCATCGTGAAAACTGGGCCTAACCTGATGGGGAGGTCTGTCGGTTCTTCCCAGGTCAACTGGGTTTCGACGCCACTAAGATCACGGGACTTCCTTGTTTCGGACAACCGAGTACCGAAGTTTCGGTCTCGACAGTTCCAACAATCAGCAACCACCGTGCCAAACACAAAAAAAGACCTCCGAATTCAATTTGGGGCGGTTAGGCAACCTGAGCGGGCTCCAGCTAGCGATCCTAAGCCCAAAACGGAGCCTTTCTTTGTAAAAACTTCCAATCCGCGAGGAGTTTTTTACAAAGCAACAGGGTCACTTTACAGGAAAAAACACCTATCCAAAAAAACCGAGGGAATCATACTAGAGTAGCCCTATGCTAAATCGATCACCTTTAGGATTTCCTCATGAGTTCTCCGTCGAGTCCTGTGCGAATTTGTTGTATCGGTGCCGGCTATGTCGGTGGCCCTACCATGGCGATGATCGCCAAACAATGTCCAGACATCCCCGTGACTGTCGTGGACCTGAATCAATCCCGTATTGACCAGTGGAATTCCGACGTTCTGCCGGTCTACGAACCTGGGCTCAAAGAAGTGGTTCAGGAGGCCCGCGGCAGAAATCTAACCTTTTCGACCGATGTCGAAGCTGGAATTCGCCAATCGAACATGATTTTTATCTCGGTCAACACACCGACCAAGACGCACGGAGTAGGTGCCGGACGAGCCGCAAACCTAGAGTTTGTCGAAAAGTGTGCTCGGAGGATCGCTGAATGCTCCCAGGGCCATAAGATTGTCATCGAGAAATCGACGCTTCCGGTCCGCACTGCCGAAGCGGTCAAGCGGATCCTCAAAAGCGCTTCGAAGGGTGCAAGTTTCGATGTGCTGAGCAACCCGGAATTTCTAGCCGAAGGTACGGCTGTGGCCGATCTGCTCGCGCCCGACAGGGTTCTCATCGGTGGCGAATCTACCGAAGCGATCGAAAAACTTGCCAAAGTCTATGAGCGTTGGATTCCTCGCCAAAAAATACTGACCACCAATCTTTGGAGCAGCGAATTATCCAAGCTTACGGCCAATGCATTCCTCGCCCAGAGGGTCTCATCGATCAACGCGATCTCTGCGTTATGCGAAGCCACCGGCGCGGATGTTGATGAAGTGGCCAAAGCCATCGGTACCGATTCGCGGATCGGACCTAAATTCCTCAAGGCTTCAGTCGGTTTCGGTGGCTCTTGTTTCCAAAAAGATATTTTAAACCTGGTTTATTTGTGCGAACATTTTGGTCTCTCGGAAGTGGCCAAGTATTGGGAGCAAGTCGTCGTCATGAACGACCATCAGAAAAAGAGGTTCTCCTCGCGGATCATCCGGACCATGTTCCACACCGTCTCCGACAAACAGATTGGGATTTGGGGATTCGCTTTCAAAAAAGACACCAACGACACGCGAGAATCAGCAGCCATCTACATCTGCCGCGACTTGCTCGAAGAAGGTGCGCGACTGATGATCTACGATCCGCGTGTTTCCGAAAAACAAATCCGTGACGACCTTCTTTATGTATTCAAAGACCAATCCGGAGAGGTCTCGGCAAGACACCGACGATTGATCGAAACCAATGTCCGTGTCGTCTCGGACGCTTATCAAGCAGCGCACGACTCGCATGCTATCGCGGTGATGACCGAGTGGGATGAATTCAAAAAGCTCGACATGCATCGGGTTTTCAAAGACATGCACCGACCGGCTTTCTTATTCGACGGCAGGAACATCCTCGATACCAATCAACTTGTGGATATCGGTTTCGAGGTTCATGGAATCGGCCGTGCGAGCCGGCACCCCGGATAACTCAAGGCTATTGCTATGCTCCAATGGAATCTGATCTCCAGCGATCCAACCCTCCAGAACTCCGCGTTGGATCGTCGCGAAAGCCTCGTTGAACAGATCGACATGGCAGGAAAAAAGGTCCGATTCGAATGGTCGAGCTGCCGCTCAGGCAAGGCTCTCGGCATGAAATGCTTGACCATCGATACAGGGGCCATGCGAACGGTGTTGCTACCCGAGCGAGGCATGGGGATCTGGAAAACCTGGGTTCAAGGTATCGAGTTTGGTTGGCAAAGCCCTGTCGCCGGGCCTGTCCACCCAGCCTTGGTACCCATCGGCGATCCATCAGGAATCGGCTGGCTCGAAGGCTTCGACGAACTCCTCGTAAGATGCGGACTATTGAGCAACGGGGCACCCGATTTGGATGCCCATGGCAAGGTCCTTTATCCCGTACACGGTCGTATCGCGAATCTGCCAGCAAGTTCCTTGAGCATCCATGCCGATCCAGAACTCGGAACGCTAGAAGTGGTCGGGAAGGTTGTTGAATCGCGGTTTCTGATCTATACCCTAGAACTCGAGTCTCGAATCCGTTTCCAAGCCGGTTCGACGCAGATCGAAATTCACGATACGGTTACAAATCTCCGCAGCACACCCGGCTCGATGCAATTGCTTTACCATATCAACTTGGGACAAGGACTGCTCGAATCCGGATCTAAAATAGTCGCGCCTCTGAAACGCTTGGCTCCGCGAGACCTTAGAGCAGCCGAGGGGATCCATGATTGGAGTCGATGCCAAGGCCCCCAAAGCGGATTTGCCGAACAAGTCTACTATGCTGAAGCGATGGGGAACCAAGACCAATGGTCCGAGGCGATGCTTTGCAATGCCGATGAAAGCTTGGGCTATTCCGTTCACTTCGATCGATCAACCTTGCCTGTCGTTAACTTTTGGAAGAACACCGCTGCGCTCGAAGATGGCTATGTCCTTGGCATCGAGCCTGCCACCGGTTTTCCAAACACCAAATCGTTCGAGCAACGGCATGGGCGCGTCGTTCAGCTTCCAGGTGGAGAATCCAAAAGCTTTCACTTGAAACTGCAACCGCACGTGACTTGCCAGGAAGTCCTTGCCGCAAAACATCGTATCGAAGAACTTCAAGAAATGCCTTGTCATATCGATGCCAAACCCGTGGCAACTTGGTCTCCGGCTGGTGCCTCATCCTAGATCGCCCCTCAAGGGCTTGTACGGTCGCAACTCGAAAATCCCATGCCCACAGTTGGAACATCGACCGACGACAAAAGCGCTGGTTGTTTGCTGACGGGTCCAAGCCACAGACGGAAGGTCCTATTTTTGTTCCTCGTGGCCTGTGCCTTGAGGCTTATTGTGGAATTCGTGTTCATCGATAGCCTCGGCTCAGACCCAGATGCCTATCGCCGGATTGCCAAAGGACTCTATTCCCACAGCACACTCGGTTTGTTCGATGATCAAGCGAGCACGGTAGTGCCGACAGCCTATCGACCACCACTATTTCCGTGGCTCTTGAGTGGATTTCAGGGTTTATCCACAGATCGATACGCGATAGCGATGCTGCATGCTCTGCTTGGCGCACTAACCACTGTCTTGAGCTTCGATATCGCGCGGCGAGTGAGGCTCGATGATCGAGGTGCACTTGTCGCCGCAGTGCTTGTGCTACTCGATCCGATCCTCCTACGTCAATCGACCCTGGTGATGACCGAAACGACCGCTACGCTCTTAGGCGTAGCGATCTGGTGGCTGGCTCTGGTGCTCGGTTCGAAAGGTCTGCAATCCCGCGAGCATTCACTTTGGACCGGAGCGATTCTGGGGATCGCACTCGGTGTGGCTTGCTTGTGTCGCCCAACCGCCGTAGCTTGGTGCATCCTGTGGGTTGCGGTCGATTTATTTCGCAACCCCTCACGGGCATGCTCATTGGCCCTTGGATGCATTCTCATTTTAACCCCCTGGTGGATCAGAAACCTCAGTCAACTCGGACAGGGTGTTTGGACTACGACGCACGGTGGCTACACACTGCTCCTAGCCAACAATCCGATCCTCTATGAGCATTGGCAAACGAGCTCCTCGAGGGAATGGGATGAAGATCGATTCCATGCTTGGTGGGCAGCTCAAAAGCTCCAAAAGTTCGGGAGTGCCCCCCCCAATGAAATCGAATTGGATCGCTATGCCAACGCGCTCGGAATCCAGACGATTCGCGACAATCCGCTCGGGTTCGCTAAAGCATGCTTGATTCGCGAAGGTTGGCTTTGGGCTTGGTGGCCCTCCCAACGCCAGTCGAGCTTGAACACCCGAATTGCAATCTGCATCTGGTACGCACTGAGCACCACCGCAGCCTTGTTCGGACTTTCAAAACTTGTTCGCTCAGATCGCAAGGGGCTATCTCTCTGGACAGCAGGACTGACGCTAGCAGCCAGTCTGTGCCTAGTGCATGCAATCTACTGGAGCAACATGCGGATGCGGGCCCCGATGATACCGCTAGTAAGCCTGCTGGCGGTCTCGGCCTACAAGAGACCTGAGAACCAAACTCAATTCGAGGCTCGCACACAGTAAAGGCTAGTGCGGGTGCGAACAATCAAGTCGTTGCCGACAATCGCCGGAGATGCTAGACAACCTGCATCGAGCGTGTTCTCAGCCAAAACCTCTCCTTGGGCATCGACGACATGCCCTTTGCCCTGCTCGTCGAAACAATAAATTCGATTTCTGGCAACCACCGGCGAACTACTAAAGTCACCACCGAGCCGTTTCTGCCAAACCACTTCTCCATTTTCCGGGTTCATCGCTGTCAGAACGCCCCGATCTTCCAGCGAGCAGATGTTGCCTCCGAGGAATATCGGAGACGGTTTGCAGCCGATCGAACGGGTGGCTTGCCAGCGTACGTTGCTCTCAGTAACGTCCCCGGTTCCCACCGGAGATATCGACAACAACTTGGCCTTGCTAAATCCCGAACTGATGAACAGATGCTTGCCATCAAATAGCGGTCGGATCGCGCTCGAGTGCTCCTCATACCGGACTTTCCAAAGCTCTTTTCCGTTTGCAGGATCATAAGCGATGACGGCTTTTGCCGCCGGGCTGATCAACTGATGCTGGCCATCGATCTCGATCACATGCGGAGTGCTGTAAGCTTTTTTCCAATCGCCATCGTTGGTGCCGTAGTCGATCGCACGATCCTGCTTCCACACCGTATTCCCGGTGTCTTTGTCCAATGCAACCAAATACTGCACATCAAAACCATCCATGCTGAAGATCAAGAGATTTCCGTAGAGAATCGGACTAGCGCCGGCTCCCCGATAGTGGTTGCAAGGTAGATCTCGACGCTCCCAGATGATCGAGCCATCCGAGGGATTCAATGCCGCTGTGCCATAAGCACCAAAAGTGACGTACACGCGCTGGGCATCGCACACAGGAGTCGGCGAGCCATAGGAATTAAACTGGTGGTAGTCCTTCTGAGTCTCCTGATTCGTGAAGATCACGCGATCGATTAACACCTTGCCCGTATTGCGATCGACCGCCATGACCGACATATTCAATCCATCATTGGTGGCGTTGGTCAGCCAGATCTTGTCCCCCCAAACCACTGGCGAGGACCAAGCTTTCCCGGGGATGTCCGTGCGCCATGCGATATTTTTCGATTCGCTCCATGCGATTGGTGGATCGCAGCTCTCGTTCCCAACCCCATCCCCCTTGGGACCCCGATACTGAGGCCAAAACCCTTGACCCGCCTTGGCGACCTCCTGGCTGCTCCAAGCCCATTGGACATCCTTACCTGCAAGATCGATTTTCTGCGCAAGAGCTTGCTGGGAGATCAAGGCCAAGAGCAGAAAAGCCGCATGGCAGGGAGAGGTGCGCACTGAATTACTCATCGGTATTACCCATCGTTGTTCTATCTCGGTGCAGGGTTTGGCGCAGTGGATTTTGTAACCGCGCTGGAAACTGGACTTAGCCACGATTATACCATCGCAAACACGCTCGACGTAGCGATAGGAAAGCCGGAAACAATCCGATGAAGGCCACGAACTTCGCGGGCCAGTCCCCCCACAGGCTCCAATACCCTCTTCGGCCATCAGGCGTGGGCTCGGCAAGAATCCAGCCTGATTCCATTTTGGGCAGCCGCTTGACCACTCGACCGTCCCCATCGATCCAGGCTGTGATACCGGTGTTCGAGGCGATCAATACCGGTATTCGGTTCTCGACCGACGCGAGAATCGCGCTGTTGAGGTGATGGTCCAAAATGCTCGAGCCTCGAAACCAACCGTCGTTGGAAATATTGACCATAACGTCCGGAGCTTTTCCTAAATCAGTCAAACGATTGACCTGCCATCGCATCAGATGAGGTACGGTATCCTCAAAGCAGACATTGGTCATCATGCGACGGCCCGAAGACAGCTCCCAAGCCTTGGGCTCTGTCCCTGAACTTAACGTCGCCAATCCAATTTTCTGCATGATCGATGGGAACCACGACAGGACCGGAATGTACTCGCCAAACATCACCAAATGCGACTTGGCGTAGAAATCCAGTTCTTGGCTATCAATCGAGCCTTGGCTGTGATCGATCCAAAGAGCGCTGTTGTATCGATCCATTGCACCGCCGCGAATCTCAATCACATCGGTACCCATGAGCAAGTCCGGAGGGGGACTTCCAAGCCCGCTTCGGAGTCGACGAAGCTTCATGGCATTGGCCCGATCGAGATTCTCATACGTGATATCAAGTTGGTCGCGGTCCATTTGCAAGGCGGGAGGAACCTCTTGCCCGCGATCCCAGAACATCGTCGGGGCAAACCCCGAATACACACTCTCAGGCCAAACGACTAAATCCACACGCCCTTGGTCGGGTTTGCCAACTTGCAAAGCCTCCTTGCGAATCGACTCGATCGCCTTGTGCGTCGTGTTCTCATAGCTAAGCCATCCCTGCTCGATCGACTCCTTGGTCGCATCGAACATCGTTGGCATGTGATCTTGCACGAGCAAGATTCGGCCCAGTGGCTTGATCGGCGCAATTTGCTGCAGGTAATTCCGACGTGATTCCCATCCTAGATAGCTCAAGATCAGCCACACAAAGATCATGTTGCGACTCAGTCCGTGCGCGCTGGCCACAAGCCACGTCGTTGGCTCGTCGAGCGACTCCTTGCGCTTGCTCATGCTCAAAACCACGCTGACCAACCAAGCAGCACTGAGCATCATCATGAAACCCACACCGTATCCCCCAAGATGGCTGGCGATCTGCAAGACTACAGGCCAAGGAGTCTGGGAGTGAGCCAGTGCACAGCAAGCAAAACCGGTGATGACATAAGAACGCAATAGTTCGCAAGTCGTCCAGCCGACCGCCGAGGCCAACGCCAAAGGAAACCGATAGGTCCGATGCAAAGTCCTTGCAATCCCGAGCGATAGCGGGAAATAGACCGCGAGGTATAGCGACAAAGCGATCCAGCCGGCCGTCAACGGCCAAAACGCCAAGCGAATGCCCTGCAAAAGCATCAACCACATGAGACTTGCACTGGCCCAAGCTACCCAATACGTGCGGCGCGTCCAGATCGCCCCGCAACCGACAGCCCATGCAAAAAGACCGCAAGAAATCCACGCAAAGACCGGGATCGCTACCGGCGGATGGGCCAAGTAATTGAGCAAGCAACAGGCCAACAGTGACCAAGGTAGATACTTAGAATCCAATTCCCCCCCCGCTGGGCTCGGTGATCGAACTTCCGCAACTCTCGATCCTAACGAAATCGCCCAGCAATTGAAGATGGCAAAGCCTAAAAACAAACCGCGGTGGGTGAAACCAGCTGAAAGTCCTCTCCC
>JBJTAQ010000958.1:0-1233 GCA_046090945.1 Pirellula sp. | reverse complement strand
GCCCGCTGCGATGATGCTCGAGGATCTCAAACTCGACACCGTGGATTTCATCCCAACCTACGACGAGCGACGCACCGAACCGGTCGTACTTCCATCAAGGTTCCCGAATCTGCTGGTCAACGGAGCCCAAGGCATCGCGGTCGGGATGGCCACCAGCATCCCACCCCACAACTTGAGAGAGATCTGCAACGCACTCGTTAAGGTCATCGACGATCCCGAGGTATCGGTGGCCGAGTTGTGCGATATCGTCCCCGGTCCAGACTTCCCCACAGGTGGCATCATCTGCGGCCGATACAACATCCGACAGGCTTACATGACCGGTCGCTCGACGATCGTCGTGCGAGCCCACGTCGATATCGTCGAGGAGGGAAGGAAATCCAAACTGATCGTTCGCGATATCCCCTTCCAACAAGCTCGCGATCGTGTAGTCGAACGAATCGCAGATCTTGTTCGCAACGAGAAGATCAAAGGGATTTCCGGCATCCGCGACGAGAGCGATTTGAAAGAGCCCGTCCGTCTGGTCATCGAGATCAAACAAAACGCCGACCCCAATGTCGTTTTGAACCAGTTGTTCCAGTTTTCGCCCCTCCAAGAGTCCTTCTCGATCATCCTCTTGGCCTTGGTCGACGGCAAACCGCGTGAGCTGAACCTGAAAGAACTTCTCCAGGAATTCATCCGTCATAGGGTGACCGTCATCCGGCGACGCACCCAACACCTATTGGGTGCCGCCCGGAAACGCAAGCACGTCATCGAAGGTCTGCTGTTGGCACTGGCAGACATCGACCACATCATCGCAATCATTCGTTCAAGTCGCACGCAAGCCGAGGCGAAAGAGAAACTCATGGGGGTCGAATGCCCCGCGTCGATGATGCAGCGTGCATTAGGCGATCGAGGCTATGCAGACTTCCAACTCGAACGAGGTGTTGCAGATACCTATCGACTCACCAGCGTTCAGACCGATTCGATCCTAAGGATGACCCTGGGCCAATTGGCTGGCCTCGAACAAGAGAAACTGGGCCAAGAGCACGCAGCAATTCTCGAGGAGATCGAAGGCTACCGCGATATCCTCGGCAGCCCCGCCAAGATCTACAGCATCATCCGCGAAGATCTCGTCGAGATCGCGCGCAAGTATGGAAACGATCGGGTCACCGAGATCTCCGATGAGGAACTCGGCAATTACAACATGGAAGACCTCATCACCGAGGAATCCATGGTCGTTACGATCTCCCACCA
>JBJTAQ010000957.1:0-25489 GCA_046090945.1 Pirellula sp. | reverse complement strand
CCCAGCTGCGACAAGCCCGCTGGGCAAGTGGAGATCCTGGTAGGACCTCGTACCAAACGGTCACCAACGTCCCGTCTTTGCATTCAACGCTTGATGGGTAGCCAAGGTCTCCGGTGATCCCGTCAGCACTGATCACAAGGGGGTCAGACCAGGTGGTTCCGCGATCGGCACTGACGCGAGCTTGGTTCCCATACGGTTTCCGTCGATGCCCATAGCTCATGAGCAACCGACCATCTTGGAGTCGAAGTAAGTGGGATGGTAGTCCCCAAACCCCGATGGGATGGGGCACTGTCCATGTTTTGCCGCCGTCTTCGGATTCGGTCTGTAGCGTTTCGCCGTTGGACGTTTGGTTTTGATTTCGGATATGGCAAATCCAGCGACCTTGGCCTGCATCGACCATGTGCAGTTCGTGATACTGGTTTGGGGTGTCACCGGGTCGAATTGGCAAGTCGGCTAACCAATCCCAATCCAGTCCATCATTCTTCGACTCGTAGAAGGCCAGTTTGCCACCCTCCCACAGGGACTTGCCAGCATAGATCAAACGGCCATCGAGTGTTGCGATCGGTCCATGTGGACTGTTGACCGGAACCCTGTATCGAGCTGACCAAGTCACACCGCCATCGGTGGAGCGAATCATAAAGCATCCGAGTTCGCTCTTTCGCTGCTCGGGTGTCAAACGATCGCGTGCAGCTCTCCATTCGTCGATCAATTTCGAGTCTTCAAATCCACCGGGTTGACCGACGGGTGTTTTCTCTGCTTTGGCTAGAATGCTTTCGTAGGCCAAGGATGTGAAGTGGGTAACCAAAATCGAACCTTGAGGAGTTTCCAGCACACCTGCGTCCCGATCATCGATCGGACTATCGAGGAGGACCTGAGGCCAACCCCATGTGGCCGCGTTGTCGTTCGATCGCATCCATTCGAGTCTGCCGAAGGGGCAGATATGTTTCTCACGACCACCTGAAAAAGCCAGGAGCAGCTCCCCGTTGGCGCGGCGCGTGAGTGTCGGCCATCCGTGGTACAAAGGGGGCTTCCAACTAATCACCTTGGTCTCAAGGATCTCGATCTGGATTGTTGGCTTCGGGGACGGCTTGAATTCAGTTTCTTGCGATCGGACTTGATTGCCATCGCCTGTACTCAATACGGTCGCCAAGAGTGCAATCCAGAGATAGTGCCGCAGAGTTTGACGTAGGAACATCGAGGGGAATCTGGTTGGGAAATGTAAGTTATTGAGGTTTCAGCAAGCTCGCTGCAGCACGATCCAGGACCAAGGTAGTGTTCGGGTGTCGCTTGAGGATGGAGCCGGGGACCAGGTTTGTCGTTGGTCCATCGACGCTATCTCGGACTGCGATGGCTTTGCGCTCGTCAGGCACACTGCAGATGATCTTCTTGGATTGCAGGATTTGATGGATCGTCATGCTGATTGCGTGCGTGGGGACATCTTGCATGCATGCGAACCAACCTTCGCCAACTTGTTGTGTGCGGCATGCCTCATCAAGTACGACGACATGGTAGGCTGCAGTGGTAGCGAAGTCTGCTGGTGGGTCGTTGAAGGCTAGGTGTCCGTTTTCACCGATTCCGATCAATGCCACATCGACCGGTAGTTTGAGCAATTCAGATGATGCTTGTTCGCAAACGGTCTTTGGGTCTTGTAGCCCATCGAGATAATGGAACGAACGCAAGGGGACTTTGTCCACAAATCTCGACTTCAAGTAGCCACAAAACGAGGCAGGGTGATCCGAACCAAGTCCGACGTATTCGTCAAGATGAAAGCCATCGATGCGAGACCAGTCGATATCAGGTTCTCGCGTGAGTGCATCGAGGACCTCGAACTGGCTTGATCCGGTTGCGACGATCATTCGAGCTTGGCCTCGCTCGGCGATGGCACTGCGAAGGATCATGGCCGCAAGCTTGGCCGAATAGGCTCCCATGCGAGGGCGATCGGGTTGGATGACGATGTCGATGATTACACCTCGTTGATACGTCGATGATTGCTGAGTTGATGATGGCTGAGTTAATGATTGCTCTGTCTGGGTGGCTTGCGCCGTCCAAGGTTTCTTTGGAATGCGTTTTGCTCGAAGAAAACATTTTAGCATAGCCCAAGGGGTGTTTTTTTGCCTACCGTATTTTTGGCGGATCGTTTAGCATGACGTTATTCTGTGCATCCAAGCTAACTTTTTGATTGTTTATAGGACCCGTGCATGAGCAGCGAACAGCCCCAACGGATCGCTTTTTTAGGAATGGGATTGATGGGGACACGCATGTCCTGCAATCTGCTCAACGCGGGTTTTGCAGTACATGCCTACAATCGAACGGCTTCCAAGACTCAGAGCGTTGTTCAGGCAGGTGGGCAGGCCTTCGAATCCCCTCAGGAGGCATGCCGAGGGGTCGATGCGGTGATCAGTTGTGTGACGGATAGTCCCGATGTCGAGCAGGTTCTCTTTGGAGAAAAGGGTGCCGTCTCGGGTGCCGGCCCGAATACTCTATTCATCGACATGAGCACGATCTCTCCGAGCGTCTCGATACAGATCGGCCAAAGGTTGACCCTGAGCGGTTTCCGGTTTATCGAAGCTCCGGTTACAGGGGGGACGATCGGTGCTCAAAATGGTACCCTGAGTATCTTGGTCGGCGGTTCGGCCCAAGACTACCAGACAGCTCTAAAGATTCTGGAGGCTATGGGTAAGACCATCACCCACTGTGGAGCCTGGGGAGCTGGGCAAGGGGTCAAGCTTTGTAATCAGATCATGGGCGCGATGAACTTGCTCGGTGTGTGCGAAGCGATGTCGCTTGCTCGCGGCTTGCAAATTGATCCGAAGATACTCGTCGATGCGCTCTCTGGAGGTGCGGCGACAAGCTGGGCTCTGCAGAACCTTGGTCCCAAAATCTGTCATGGAGATTGGAGTCCGGGATTCATGGTCGATACCCAGCAAAAGGATATGCGTTTGGTTGCTCAGGCTGCTGAGAATGCAAACGTTTCGCTTCCTGGTGCTGCCCTCGTAACGCAGCTTTGGCGTAGTGCTCAAGTTCATGGACATGGATCCGAGGGGATCCATGCGCTGGCCAAAGTGCTCGAACGACTATCCAACCATTCCCGCTAAGTGAAATACAGCCTCGATGACCGATAGCAATCCCACTCCGAAATCCGAACCGAACTTCAGCGGACTATGCGTCAGCGCCTTGGAGAGTCGTCGCAGGGACGAATTCTCTCGGCTCATCGAACGGTTCGGCGGGGTGCCGACCGTCAGTCCCTCGATGAGGGAGCTGCCGATCGAGAAGAATAAAGAAGCGATCGATTTCGCATACCGAATTATGACTGGCGAGATCGGCTTGGTCATCTTTCTGACCGGCGTGGGCTTTAAGCATTTTCTGGCTACGGTCGAAAAGCATGTCGATCGGCAACGGCTCTTGAATTCCCTTTCGGACATCATCACCATTGCTCGTGGACCAAAACCCGTTGCAGCCATGCGTGAGGTGGGTTTGCAACCAAGTTTTCGAGCTCCGGAGCCGAACACTTGGCGAGAGGTACTCCAGTTGATCGATCAATGCATTCCGATATCGAACGTCACGATCGGTTTGCAGGAGTACGGTGTGACGAATCACTCGCTCATTGCAGGGCTGGAAGCCAGGGGGGCGAATGTTGTGAGTGTCAAGGTTTATCAGTGGGATTTTCCTGAGGATACCGGACCGCTCAGTAGAAACATTGAATCGATCTGTCATGGAAGTCAGGATGTGCTCATGTTCACCAGTGCGCATCAAGCAGTCAATCTTCTTCGTATGTCCGAGCAAATGGGATGCGAATCTCAACTGCGAAGCGCGCTGGATCGCATGGTCGTTGCATCGATCGGACCGACCACTTCAGAGATGCTGCAGCATTTGAATTTGCCGGTCGATGTCGAGGCAACACCCAACAAGATGGGGCATTTGGTTCAGCAAACAGCTGAGAAATCGCATCGGATACTCAAAGCTAAACGCTTTACGGCAAGTGTCCTGCCCTCGGGTGCCAGCGGGTCGGCCAAGGACAAGCTCAGTCGACTCGGAGAAGATCTGTCGCAAAGTCCCTTTATGCAAGCCTGTTACCGCCAGCCTTCGTCGGTGACACCGGTTTGGCTGATGCGGCAAGCCGGCCGTTACATGGCCGAGTACCGGGCAGTTCGCGAAAAGGTTTCATTTCTAGAGTTGTGTAAGAACCCGGCGTTGTGTGCCGAGGTGATGGTCACTGCTGTCGAGAAACTCGGTGTCGATGCTGCAATCATCTTTTCGGACCTGCTTCCAATCCTAGAACCTATGGGTTTTGAATTGGAATTCACCCAAGGGGACGGACCGGTGATTCACAATCCTATTAGGCAGGCCAAGGATATCGATCGAGTCGTTAAGCTTGAGTCCATGGACGCCTTGAGCTTTGTTCCAAAGACTGTCGAGCATACGCGACTGGCTCTGCCAAAGAATATTCCGGTGATCGGTTTTTCAGGATCTCCCTTTACGTTGGCAAGTTACATGATCGAGGGTGGGTCGTCCAGGAATTTTGTTCATACCAAGTCGCTAATGCTCAACGATCCGATGGCTTGGAATGCCCTGATGGAAAAACTGGTCGATTCGATCTCCCTTTATTTGAATTCCCAGATCGTTGCAGGCGCGCAGGTCGTACAGCTTTTTGATTCTTGGGCTGGTTGTTTGTCTCCCATCGATTACCGCAGCCATGTTCTGCCGCACATGCAGCGGTTGCTCGAGTCCATCATTCCCAACGTGCCGGTGATCAATTTTGCCACGGGCAACCCAATGCTCCTGCCTTGCTTGAGGGGTGATCCGCGAACCGTGGTGGGTGTCGATTGGCGCATTTCGCTCGATGTCGCTTGGGATATGGTCGGACCCGACAGAGCCATCCAAGGAAATCTCGACCCTACCGTATTATTCGCAGGAATCGATACGATTCGCGAACATGCAAAACGGGTTCTGGATCTTGCTGCCGGTCGTCCAGGACATATCTTCAATCTTGGGCATGGCATTCTGCCAGGGACTCCGGTCGATCACGTCATCGCCTTGGTCGACATCGTCCACGAGTTGTCCGATAGACGCAATTAGTATCCGAATCGAATCGACCGAGTCATTCGAATCCCTTCATCCTACGGAGTCGCAGAGAGTTGCCGACCACCAGCAAGCTTGACAAGCCCATCGCAATCGCAGCGAGCATCGGGCTGAAGGTCCAGCGGGTCCATGCCGAGAGCCAACCGGCTGCCAACGGGAGGAGCATCAGATTGTAGAGGAAGGCCCAAAAGAGATTTTGGTAAATGTTGCGCATCACTTGACGTGCCAGTCCGATGGCCAGTGGGACCTGTGGCAGGAAGCTCGCCGGAAGAACGATGTCCGCCGATGAAATAGCAATGTCCGATCCGCTTCCCATCGCGATACATACATCGCAATTTGCTAATGCGGGTGCGTCGTTGATCCCATCGCCGACGAATGCGACAGACTCTCCCGATTTCCTATACTCCTGAATCCTGATCCCCTTGTCCTCGGGTGTTTGTTCCGCGAGCCATCGGTCGACGTCGAGCGATTTGGCTAGACGTTGCACGGAGACTGTTTGATCTCCGGACAAGATAGACGTTCGCAGACGCTGATGCTGAAGAGTTGCGATCGATTCTGCAGCCTCCGGCTTGACCGGGTCCTGTACTCCCAAGGCTCCTAGGAGTCTCTTCTGGCCTTGAGGTTGATCAGCCAGTGCCAGCCAACTGATGCTAAAACCTTTTCCCGACAATTCATGCTGCATTCGATCCGAATCCTCAGACGTGAGCCCTTGCTGTTTCATCCAAGCGTAGGAGCCAAGCGAAAGTTGTCGTTGGTCACTGAGGCTCACTTGGACCCCTTTTCCTGCGACAGCTTGGCTTCGGATGACAAATGCCATCGAGCGGAGTTCTTGAGCAGCATCACGGATCGCAAGGGCGATCGGGTGATTGGATGATTTGGCAGCGATGGCGGCAAGTCCCAGAAGTTGGGATTCGGTATGGGGAATGGTGCTCGAACCCGGGGGGATAAGAGGCCAAGTTCCGGCAAGGGTCGGGTTGCCGGTCGTCAGCGTACCAGTTTTGTCAAAGACGATGGAATCGACGCGGGCTAGTTTCTCAATCGCTTCATGAGAGCGAAATAAAATCCCCAGTTGGGCGGCTCGCCCGCTACCTACCATCATGCTCATTGGCGATGCGAGTCCTAGGGCACACGGGCAAGCGACGACCAAGACAGCAACGGCGTGCAGAAGTCCTTTTTCGAATGCAGATTCCTCAGCGAGCATCCACCAACCGATCGCCGTAGCGACGGCTAGAACCAATACCGCTGGAGCGAAAATTCTCACGACACGATCCAAAGCGGATTGGATTGGGGGTTTCTTGGCTTGCGCATCGATCACCATGGCTGTCATCCTGGCCAAAAAGGTGTCTTGTCCGACGGCTGTGACTCGGATGGTCAATTGTCCATTGCCATTGAGAGTGCCGCCGACAACTCGATCACCCACGGTTTTTTCTTTGGGGATCGGCTCTCCGGTGACCATGGACTCCTGGACGAAGCTGCTTCCGAGTTCGATTGTTCCATCGAGCGGAATCGATTGCCCTTCGTAGACGATCAAGCGATCGCCGACTCGGACCTCCGAGATTGCAACCTCGCGTGTTAATGCCTCCTGCTCGGGACCTTGGAACTGTTTCATCGCCACTTGCGGTTGGAGCCGGGTCAGTCCAAGCAGTGCGTTGCGAGTCGATCGCTTGGAGCGAGCTTCTAGGTATTTGCCGAGTAACACCAAGCAGATCACAACTGCCGAGGATTCAAAATAGACATGCCGTTCGAGTCGATTCATCCAATTCGGGAAGAAAGTAATTAGAGAGCTCAGAAAGTAAGCAGCCGAGGTTCCCATGGCGACTAGGAAATTCATGTCCGGAGTCCAGTTCCTGAGGCTGTGATAGGCGTTGCGATAGAATCGTCTGCCTGGCCAAAACTGCACAAGGGTCGCTGGTACCCATAGGAGCCAATTCCATTGCTGCATCGTCATCAGTTGCATCATCTGGTCCATGATCGGGGGCCAGAGCATCGGAAGCATTGAAATCAGAAAGATCGGGAGCGCCAGGACTAGCGAGATCCAGAAATCAGACTCTAGCCCCCTGAGTTCTGTATGGCCCTGCGGATCGATTTCCAAGGCTGCTGGTTCCGAGGAAACCTGGGAGCCGACCAGGGTTGTTGAATACCCAGCTTGCTCGATCGCACGTTGGATCTGATCGACTGCGACATTTTGGTCTTGTTCTAATTCGACCCGTGCTTTCTCGGTTGCCAGATTGACCGATACATCAGCGACGCCTGGAATTTTTCGGATCGCTCGTTCGATGCGGCCTACACAAGCCGCGCAGGACATTCCGCGAACTTGGAATTCCAAGGTTCTTGGCGAGAGCTCTATCATGGATTGCTTTTAAAAATGCGTTACGATGATCGGTCTTTCTTGAAGAGCCGTCATCCTAGCGACTCGACTTGGAAACACCAAAACAAATACTATCCTGATCGGAGAGTTTTCAATGGACAATTGTCTGGGAATTACAAGGTTCAGCCATATAACGGGCTGGTGGGTCGGTCTTTGTTGTTGGACAACTTTGCTGGGAAATGTCCAAGCCCAAAGCATCGAGAGTGTCCAGAAGAGGATTTCCGAATCGACGCTCCGCGCACACATCCGATTTCTCGCCGATGACATGCTTGAGGGGCGAGGTCCAGCGACGCAAGGAGACGCGCTGACCCAACTTTATCTCGAAACCCAGTTCCAAGCCAACGGCTTGGATATCGTCCCGGCGATTGGATCTTATCGACAGGTCTTCCCGATGCTCGGACTGACTAGCACTCCGGACAATCGCTGGGAGATCTCAACCAAAAACGGCCAATCGGTTGGGTTCGAGTACTTCAAGGATTACATTGCCGTGGCGGGCAAGCCTGAGCCGAAGATCTCGATCAAGGATGCGGAATTGGTATTCGTCGGTTATGGGATCCAAGCTCCCGAGTTTCGGTGGGACGATTACAAAGGGATCGATCTGAAGGGCAAAATCCTAGTGATGATGAACAACGATCCAGAGAGCGATCCAGAACTGTTCGCTGGTTCCCGCAGGCTCTACTATGGGCGATGGGATTACAAGTATGAGAGTGCGGCCAGGCAAGGAGCCGCTGGTGCGATCATCATTCACACAGACGCTTCGGCGGGATATCCGTTCACGGTGATTCAAACATCGTGGACGGGAGAGGAGTTTGAATTGCGAGATGCGTCGGGTCCGCGAATGGATATGAAGGGTTGGATGACCGAGTCAGCCACACGCCAACTTTTCGATGCAGGTGGCTATGATCTCGATCAACTCCGCAAGCAAGCTGAAGAACGGGATTTCAAACCGGTGCCTCTGGGGTTGCGTCTTTCGACAAATCTAGCCTGCACGGCCCGTGAAAGGGTTACTGCAAACATTCTAGGAATTCTGCCCGGCAGCGATCCGAAACTCGCCGACCAGTACGTGGTGTTTATGGCCCATCACGATCATATTGGGATGTCGGCAGATCGAGATGCCAATGGGGATAATATTTACAATGGGGCGATCGATAACGCTTCGGGGACTGCGGCATTACTGACGATCCTGCGAGCAATCAGTGAGTCTGGATATCGACCCAAACGCTCCTTGCTTTTTGCAGCCGTGGGTGCCGAAGAGCAGGGGCTACTGGGCTCTCGATACCTTGCGGAAAACCCTCCGATTCCCAACGGCAAGCTTTCGGGGCTGATCAATATCGACGGGATCAATTTCTTGGGGCCTACCAGAGATGTACAAGTCATCGGCTTGGGAAAGAGCACACTTGACCAGTTGGTGCAAAGTGCAGCGACCAAGCAGGGACGAACCGTCGTGGGCGACCTGGAGCCGAGCAAAGGATTTTACTACCGCTCGGATCAGTTCTCGCTAGCCAAAGTTGGGGTTCCAGCAGTGTACCTGCACAGTGGGCATGCGGTACGCAATCAGCCTGAAGGCTGGGGGAAAAAGCAGTTGCAAGCCTGGACCGATAAGCATTATCACCAGCGTTCGGATCAATACGACCCGAATTGGGATCTTGCTGGTGCCATCGAGGATATTCAACTCTTGACCGAAGTGGGGTTGAATGCAGCTGAATCATCCAGCATGCAGTCTTGGACCCCAGGAGATGAGTTTGAGTTAGCTCGAAAACAAGCGATTGAGCAAGCCGAGGCCCGCTAAATACATGGGAATCGCAAGGTATCAACCGCCGTCTTGGAGCCGTTTTAGTTTCCGATCGAGGGTTGAGCGTTCGATCCCGAGGATACTTGCTGCTCGGTTCTTTTGACCTTGAGTGTAGTGGAGCGTTTTGGCGATGTGTTCGAGTTCGACCGCTTCGAGCGTCCGCTCGCGATAGGCTTCTTTCTTGGGTGGGTTCTCGCGAGCGACCGGATCGATCCCGGGGATTTGCAGGTGAGAAAGTGCGAGATCTTCGGGCTGAGCCAAGTCGCCAACTGCCAAAACATGGGCCCTCTCGACACAGTTCTTAAGTTCTCGGACATTGCCGGGCCAATGGTAAGCCATCATGGCTGCTTCGGAACGTTCAGAGAATTTGGTCGGGCCATGACCGGAGATGCTTCGGAATTGCTTGAGAAAGAACTCGGCAAGCGGCAACACATCTTCGATGCGTTCGCGTAGGGGCGGGATTTTCAGTTCGATGACTCGCAATCGAAAATACAGATCGGATCGAAATCTTCCCTCTTGAACGGCTTGTTCTAAATCTCGATTGGTCGCTGCGACGATGCGGACATTTGAGCGGATAGGCTTATTGCTACCGAGTCGCTCGAAAGGATGGCCTTCGAGAACACGCAGGAATTTGGCTTGGATCTCCATGCTCATCTCGCCGAGTTCGTCCAGCAGCATCGTTCCACCATCGGCCAATTCAAACTTGCCGATCTTGCGATCGGTCGCGCCGGTGAAGGCACCTTTTTCGTGGCCGAAGAGTTCACTCTCTAAGAGTGTCGGCGAAAGCGCGGCGCAGTTGATGGTCACGAAGGGGCCTGCTTGGCGAGGACTATTTTCATGGATGGCGCGAGCGACAAGTTCTTTACCAGTACCGCTTTCACCTCGAACCAGTACGGTTGCCTGCGTGGGCGCGACGCGTCGGACTTGCTCCCTGAGTACCTTCATGGCGTGCGAATCACCGATCCAATCTCCATGACCGAGTCGCTGTTCGAGTTGTTCAAGACGAGAGCTGGTCGATTGCAGCTTGGTCTCAAGTGTCTGTTGCCGTGAAAGATTGCTAATCGACACCGAAAGGACTTCAGCGATCGCTAAAGCGACTTCGAGATCCACAGGGGTGAGTTCCCTTGAGCCGATGCGTGAGTACAGGTGGAGAACTCCGAAGAGGGATTGTTCGAGCTGAATCGGTGCAGCGATCAGAGATGTTGTCGATAGTACGTGACTGCCGCTCTGCTCGGGATCGCCGATCAAAATAGGATCGGAGGTTACGTTCCGTGCGAGGATCGCTGAGGGGTCTCGCAAGAGGTTCTCGACTAACTTTTCGGAGATCGGATGGTAGGCCTTGCCTGCAAGTTCGGCAGCAGCTAGAACCGCAAGTGTTACGTTGCTGGATTCAGTTGTTTTCCCGCGAGAGCTCTTGGACTCTTTGTTCATCCGCTCGATTTTGATCACCCCGCCTGCTTGGCATTCGGTGACTGCCATAAGTTTTTGGAGCGCTAGCTCGCAAGCTTGGGGAATTGATGAACTTTTGGCAAGCTCGAAGGCCAGTTGCAAAACTTCCAATGCGGCCGGATGGGTAGGAGATTTGGCGTTTTCCGGTTTTTCAAGCTTGGAGGGTTGTTGCGAGTATCCGAGCTCGAGGGAAGCATTTATCTCTTGGGATTCGAGCATCGATGCCTTCGACATCCGATGCGTGATCGAGGGGGGCAGATCGGACTGGGTTTGAGAACCGGGAGAATCGTTAGCACCCTCAGGATCGTTCGCTGGAGGGACGTAATCGGTCAGAGAATGGACGAAAGTCATCCGGCATGATGCAACCGTGATTTGATTTCCTGGGGAAAGTGCCCTGGGGGAGTCGATCTTGGAACCGTCCAGGAGGGTGCCGTTCCGGGAGCCCAGGTCCCTGAGAATCCAGTCGCCGTCCTTGAAGAATATTTCCGCGTGTCGACGACTGGCGCGCTCGTCGGCGACCGGGATTTCGTTGGAAGAAGCCCTACCTACGACTAGGGATTGGTTGTTTTCCAGACGGAAAACATCCGTCCAGCGGTTTCCCTGGCGAATAATAAGGTAGGCGGATTGTTTGTTTGGCTGCATCGCGCAAAGGCTGAAATAAACTAAGAGGGGATCGGTTTGGGTTTTCCCCTATTTCCATCGTAGCACAATTTATCGTAGCACAAATTTAGATGTTTTAACGGAGTATGATCATGCGTTTGAAATTGTCGGGCCTTGTCCAATGCTGGTTGCCAAGGTCTTTGGCCGTCGTAATAGCAGCATGCTCCGTTTCGTTTGAAAACGCGACGGCACAGTTTGGGAACTTCTTGGGCAACCGAGGGGTCGGCGGGGTCATGATTGATTCCAACGGCGTTCTTCGCAATCTGACTGCAGAAGACCAAAGTCGCAACCTGGAGCAACTCCGCCTGAACGTTCAAGGGGCCCAGGGTGATTTCGCCAAGGCGACCGACATGAGGCTGGTCTCGCTCAAGGGGATCCAGCAAATCGCGATTGAGGCTCAAAAGCAGGGTAAGCAAATCCCTGAGGATGTTTTCTGCCTGGGTGGTTTGACCCGAATCGACTACGTCTTGGTTTACCCCGAGAGAAACGATATCGTCCTGGCTGGACCTGCCGAGCCTTGGACTCTCGGTCCGCAGGGTTCGATCGTCGGAAAGAACTCCGGAAAACCGGTCGTCAACATCGATGATTTGGCAACCGCATTTCGCTATGTCGACGAAGCCCGCAATGGTGGGGTGTCGGTTTCAATCGATCCTACCGAAGAAGGCTACCGTGAATTCAATCAGGTATATCGCAGACTAGCAGGCACGGTTGCTCCTGCTGCGATGGCCCCTGAACTGGCACGTGCTTTTGGACCTCAGCAAGTGACCCTCTCCGGAATTCCTGCTGAGAGCAATATGGCAAGAGTCATTTTGGCTGCCGATTATCGAATGAAACTCTACGGAATGAATCTAGCCAAGGCTCCGGTCGCAGGCCTGCCGAGCTACATGGAAATGATACAGAACCGCGCGAACGCCTCCACGCAGTTGCAATCGCGATGGTGGATGGCTTGCGATTACGATGCTATCTCCCATAGCAAGGATCGATTGGCTTGGAAGATTTCAGGTCAACGTATCAAGACGATGACCGAATCCGAGGCATTCGACAACGCCGGGCAACGCAAGAGGACTGGCAAGGCCGATCCAGTTGCTAAGAAATGGGCCGATAATTTCACCAGTAAACTTGAGCAACTGTCGGTTAAAGACCCGGTTTTCGGGGAACTCAGAAATGTTATGGACTTGTGCTTGGTCGCCGCTCTGATCGAGTCTCAAAACCTCCAGTCCCTCGCAGCTTGCGATTTGTCTGGGCTTATAGGTCAAGGTGCACAAATCCAAACCGTGAAGATAGAAGCCGCCAAGTCGCTGGATCCTCAAATCAGCTTGCTTCAAACCGCTCAGTCCGTTTTGGTTTCTGCCAGCGGTGGAGTGATGATCGAGTCGTGGCACTTTGCCTCGAACACCAAAGAGAACGACCAAGTCTCGCAAATGAGAAGTACGGTCGCTCAGTGGAACGATGCCTCTGCCTGGTACCAGTAACCACGAGCCTTAGCGAACTTTCACATCCGATAAGGATTTTGAATTGACGCTGTCTGATTGAATTGTCATAGAAGCGATCTCGGGTTGAGATCGCTTTTGTGTTTCGGAAGCTTCAGCCAGTGCCAGTTCGGAATCCCGAATCTTCGCTGACAACGCTTTGGCATGGTCTGGATCGTCGCCCTTCGATGCATCAGCCCATTGTTCTTTGAGCTCCGCAAGCTGTTCTTCAAGCGTACGAACCAATTGGCTTGCGTGATTAAACAGAACCGGATCGGGCTTGTGAGGTCGATGCGAGTCGAGCAGACTGTCGACCATCAACACGTCCTGCTGAACCCTCAATTCACTTTCTAGTGCTCGGTCGAAGCCTGACAAGCTACGGTGGCTCATCGAGTCGATCAAATCCCTGCGGGCCTTGTGATCTCGTTCGATCAACCGATCCTTAGACTCCAAGGCTCGAAGATACTCTCGGGATTCCTGCCGACAGCCAGCGAAAGTTCCGACAGAGAGCATTCCTAGGATCATCAGACGCTTGGTTAGCTTTTTCATTCGTTCCAACTCATCGGGGTGTGTATCGAGGGTAGACTTCAGGTTTCCCGGTAAAACCGCGACAGCCGATCCATCGACCTGGGGAATTGTACGCAATGTGCTTTTCCGGTCTACGGGATAGCCCCGCTTCACTATGTGTACGAAAGGCTAGCATCGAATCCAAGGGGTGAGTGGAATTGCTCATAACAAGTAGGCTTATTGGTTAAACAGCGAGTCGACTTGAACGGATATTCCAGCCTTGTTATTGCTCCGACTTTCTGTGGTCGTGCTTGAATGAATTCCTCGTCGCTTACTCTGCAGTAGTGGCTCTAATTGTCTCATAGAGTATCTGTAGCGCTTGGCTTGCTAACACACCATCGAGGACACGATGATCGCAGATCAGAGCGATGTCGCAATTTCCCTGTGGGTCGATTGGTCCCATTGCAATGCTACTGGCTGTGACGATCGGATGATGAAGGTTCAACGCCCCAAGATGTCCAAGACTTGAGAGGCTGAATGTGCCTAGATGTTTCGCGCGTTTTCGACCACACCAGCGCATGAGCAGATACCAATTCAAGCGACGTATTGGACTGAGTCGGTGTTCGAGCCGTAAACCATCCTTAAAAACATCCTCGATCGGCGTTGTTGAGAAGTGATCCACACGGGCTTGTAGTTCTTCGAGCCCGAGCGTCTGGGGGGAGGCGATTCGAGCCCAGATCAAACGTTCGATACCCGAGTTGTCGTTGCGATGGATCGTCAGCGACGCGATCGGCTCGGGATGCCGGTAGATGTAAGCTATCGGACGAGCGACATAGACATCGCGAAGCTCTGGGATTTGCTGGCTGACTTTTCCAAAAGCATGTGCCAGGATCGCATTCCATCCAACGCGTTTGCCAAGCCTCTTTTGAGTCTGTCGCCATTTTTCGACTTCTGAAACATCGATGCGACGGATGATTGGAAAGCTAGGGACTCGCGTTGCAACGATGGAAATATCGATCGGCGTTCGTCGTTGGCAGGGGACCCATCGTCGCTGACCACGACTGGCCCGTATCATCGCTTGACTTCATTCTTCTTGAGTTCATCGAGCGAGGCCTGCATCTCCGCATTGCCTACACGGCTCTTCTTAGGATTCAAGATGTTGGTGATTTGAGCCTCCGAAGAAAGCTTGGTCATCAGTGTGTCCATCTGCTTGGTCAACTTCTTTTCCCGAATCTCTTTGACTAAATCGTCCTTGACGGCATTGATATCCTGCACAACTGGTTGAGTAAAACCTTGGGATCGCAGGATCACATACTGTCCTCCGACCTCGATGATCCCGGACATTTCCCCTGGCTTCAAACCAAATGCAGCCTTCTCGAGATTAGCTTGGCCACCGTATTTGCGAAGCGGTGGCACTTTGCCAAAGTTCGCTCTGGAGCTTGGTTCGACCGAGTATTGATTGGCCAATTCTCCGAAGAATTGTTCGGTGTTTCTGCTTCTAGCCATCTCCCATACCTCTTGGGCTGTTCGCTGATTGCTCAGCACGATAGCGAGGATCTCTGCGCGTTGGCCGTAGTTGGCTTCAAAGGCCATACGAACATCTTCCTCGGAGATTTGGACTTGATCGGCACAGAGCTTCTTCAATGCCACCGTTGGCCATACCGCGTCGCGGACATACATCTCTACCGTTTTGCCTTTGTCGCTGAGCACATCTGCAATCCAACGCTGAACGTCAGGTGTTCCATCAGCATTGATGTAACCGTAGAACAGAGCTGTGTTTCGGATCTCTTGATCCACCTCGGGTTGTGTCACTGTCTGCCCACTCTTGACCAACGCGTCCTCTACCAGTTTGCGATTGATCTCTCCTTCAAGAATCTTGTTCCCAAACCGTTTGACGCACTCTTTCTCGAGGATCTCCGTCGTGATGCTCTGGCCGTTGATCACCGCTGCCACTCCAGGATATTGCTGCTGGAGTTGCTGTTGGCCCAGGACCGTAATAATCTGAGCTCGATTCCTCAGTTCGGTGTAAATGGTTTCCGCCGATTGCCGCAGTTTCTGCTCCTCGATTTCGGCTTTGATCCTAGTTTGAATCTCGGTTAATTGGGCCGCAGGTGGATTTGCAGGAGGCATGTGACGAACGCACTGCAATGTCACATGCAGATCTCCAACTTTAAATACATTGGAGATTTGTCCAGGTTGCAATGCAAAGGCGATTCGCTCGAGTTCGTCTTCACCAGCATTCATTCGGATCGGTGGCAAGAGACCCTCGACACTGGCGCTGGCAGGATCCTCCGAGTGATCGCGTGCCAACGTTTTGAACAACTCGGGATTTGCCGTCGCTTGCTGATGGATCTGCTGAAGTTTTTCGGCGTCCTTGCAGGCGATCATGCGAACCTGTACCTTGGGGCCAAACTCGCTTTGAAAAACCCGATCAATCTCCTGCGGAGATACCTTGAGCATCTCTTTGCTCAATTCCCTTAAGGCCAACATCGGCCAGACAATGTCCGAAGCATAATACTCCGGACGCACATCTCTTTCATTTTCCAAAAGCTTTAAATACATCGTTGTGCTAAGATTGAACTTCGATGCAATCCGAGCGATCTCGTCGTCGACATCCTTCTGAGTGATTTCAATCTTGCGCTCTTGGCAGGCCTGCAAGATCAGGTAGCGATTGACCATGTTCTCGAGCACTTCGTCGCCATGCCGCATCACACACAGGTTGGCTAGATCCTGCAACGTGATCTTCTGACTATTGACAATCGCAACGATCGCAGGGCCCGGGTCGGCCGCATTTACCGTCGTCCCCTCGTTGTCTTTGATGTTGCTCCGCGCTGAGGCCGGTGCGCCCGATAGCTTGGTCGTTGCACTCTGCCCCTTAACAGCCTGCCCCGCACCAGCCTGCCCCGCACCAGACGCCTTGCGATCCTGTCCAATAGCCTCTGTTGGGGTCCACGCGACCGAGCTAAGCCCCAAACAAGTGGCCCACAATACAGCGGTGAAAAAACGTCGAGGCTTGGGTATTCGTGCAGTTGGCATAGGATTCCTTTCCAAAGTCATTCGAGTTCCGGCCACGGAGTTTAGACTCCTGCCGAAAAACGAATCAAGCCCGCTTTTTGTCGAGTCACTAGCGGTCCGAGCGAAGAGAACCCATCAAAGGTTCTCGCATGGCCAAAAATGCCGCGATCACGCAAAAAGCCAAGCCAAAAACAATGACGAATGCTAGCATCGCAAGCGGACCTCTGAGGGAAACCGCCGAGTTGCCTTGCAGGATCACCGGCACTGAAGCGGCCAAAGCGCACAGAAGACCGATCCCGAGTCCCCGAAATAATTGCCAACCATTCTCCATGAACAACATCCAAATCAATCGCCCTTTTGGAAAACCCATCGCGCGCATCGCCGCTAATTCGCTCTTGCGCTCTAGGGCACTTCGCAATTGAGAAACCCCCAAACCGAGCGTTCCGAGCAAGAGCCCTAAACCTCCTAGAAGTTGAAAGGCGCTCAGGTAGGTGTTTTGAACCGCTAAGAGGCGGGAGAGTATCCCGTCGGCCGATGCGCAACTCAAGCCCTCATCGGCCCAACCGGACTCCAAGGCTGTGCGGATCTTACTAAGTTGCTCTTCGGAGGATCCGATCGGGGGTTTGACTAGGAAGGTTCGATAGCCACCGATATCCGGAAACACCTTTTGGAAATTCCTTTCGCCAATCCAAAGGCTTCCCTGCAAAATGGTGTTCTGCAAGACACCGACGGTTTGGAAGTGGATGGTGCTCTCACCAAACTTGTAGCTGAATTTCTCACCGACATATCCACCAAGATGCAGCGCCCAGAGGGCGGTGTTCTGGTCGAGGATCACTGGGACTGGATTTTCTTTCGTCCCAACCCCGAGGCTCTCTAGCCGCTCCCAAGGGGACTGATTCGTGTCGGTACCAAACCAAGCCAATTCGGATCTACCATTTGCGCCGATGTCAATCTGCTTGATCGACGCTGAGACCCCCATCACCTGAGGCTCAGAAGCTTGGTAAAGGTTGTTGCAGCTTGCGTCGTCCCCACCCCTGACTCGCACTGGGATTATTTTGGTGCCGACGAGTACCTCGGCTTGATCTGCGAGTGTTTGCCTCTGCTGCTTGGCGTCTGCGACATTGACATGAATGCTTTGCGAACTTTTGGCTACCCAAGCCAACCCGCCGGTACCCCGCCGATCCGGTTGGGCTTGGAACAGACTCATTGCCAAGATCAAAAAGCTTGCGATGGACATCAGCGCGACGGTTAGGATACTTCGCAAAGGAGCTCGATAAGCATTCGAACGGGCCAGCGAACTCAAACCCGCATCGCAGTTGTTTGGAGTCGAGGGCGATAGGCTCATGCGGGTGTAGAGCCACAGGACCATCGCAATCATCCACAGCATACCGCTGCCGACAAAGGCTCCCGCTTGGGCTTGACCTTGTACCCATTGCCCAGCGAGCAAGCTGATCAATCCGAGAAACAGACATGCAGTCGCGCCGATTGTTATCCATCGGTTCGTTCCAGAATTCGGTGCTTGATCATCCATCCGACCCTTGAGCAATCTTGCGACACTCGACCGCCGAAGTTGTCTCGTGACTAACCAGGTCGTCATGATGGAAACCATTAAACCTGCAAGCCAGCCGATCCATAAACTCGGGGGGCGAATGTAGAAATCCAAGAACGAGACGGAGATAGCTCCCACCCACCAAGTCTTTAAACCGGCCAGCAACCCATAAGCGTATCCGACCCCAAGTGCGACGCCTAACGCCGAACCGATCGCAGCAACCAAGGACGACTCGAGCAGTAGCAACCGACGCAGCTTGGACCTGGTCCAGCCCGAGGCCAACAACAAACCCCAATGATCAGCCCTCTTCTCAATGGTCAATCGGAACAGCAAAGCAACGAGGATCAGTGCCGCAGCGATGACGAAGAAGCTCAGGGATAGGAAAAGCGCATCAAAGGGAGTGGTTCCGCTAGCCGCGCGCAATTGCTGCTCTCGCAGAGGCAATTCACGCCAACCGAGCGCCGAGAGCTTGTCCCTAGCGATCTCGAGCAGTTCATGACCTTTGCTATCTCGAGTCAGCTCGTTCAGACCATCGAAGCGAATCGAAGTTTGAGAGCCGAATCGCGATCCAAACAACTCCCGGGCTCGCTCGTCTGAAATATACAACTTGGGTGTCAATCGATGGGAGTTCCAATACTCGTCGTCCTGCTTCTCAATCTTGCGAGTCAGAGCAAAAGGGGTCTCCCAGTTGGAAATGGATTCTTGATCGGTAATCCCCGGAACAAGCGGAGTCCAAGCTGGGTCGTTGAAAGGTGTTGGAGCCTGGCCGAAACGGGCTGGCGTCTTCCGCCGAAAAGGTTGCTGAGGTTCTGTCAGTGGGGCAATCGACACGACAGTCGCCTCAAAACTCTGCTCGATCTCGGTACCTTCGACGGTCTCTGGTAGGAAGTAATCGATTTTAAGCCGATCACCGACCTTTGCTCGAAGTTCATCGGCCATCCATTGATGGACTACTACCCAATCTTTTCTCGGATTGCCATCGGGCATTGGATCCACCGGCACGGGACTTTGAGCAAGCATCCGTTGGACGACATCCCAAGGTGCCCCTGCGATGATCGAATAGGGAACACTTCGTCCTTGTGTCACCGAGTCGCTTGCCCCGATAACTTGGGTGCCATTGGCCAGATAACTCAGGATTCGCACGGATTGGCTCTGGCTCCCAAGGGTCGGTTTCGAGGATTCGATCGCATCGGCCAGGGCATCTGGGATCATCATCTGCTGGCTGGTAAGTTGATCGTAGCTGTAAATGGACGCTCGTGCTGAAGCAGATTCACCTATCGAGTTGTCCGGAAAGATTCTTTCGACGTGTTGCCACCGCAGTCCTAGGTCATCGAGGCTCAGTTGCAACGCGGGTAAGATTGGTTCCTGGCTTGCCGATGAACTTACAACCGCATTGATCTTGCCATCGAGATCGAGAGCTCGCTGCAGGGATGCCTTAGCGGCATATGCGTTCAATACAGGGCGTTGATCGCTACGGAGCGAGAAGCGGCCTAGGCTCTCGTCGGGAATCACATCGACAACTTCCCAACGCGATAGAGCGACAACTTCGCTGTCTCGTTTGCCCAATGCGCTATCGGCTGGAACCACCGCATCCCGGGAAACCTTGAGCGTGACACGATCGCCGATAGCTACTTTGAGTTCGTCTGCCAGCGAGCGATTAAGAACGATTTGCTGATTGCTAGGATTCGACGAAGGCCTTACGGTACCTAGAACCCAGAAGTCCTCGTCAACACCCAGCAAGCTCATTTCGGTGACGCGATGCGTGAGGATGGTTCCCTGCTGCTCGCGCGTTCGGTCCTGGTGCTCGGCGACTACCGATTGAATCCATAGCATGCCTTGCAGTGACTGGTCGTTGGTCCTCTGCTTGGCCCGATCGACCGCCGATTCATCGAACCATCGTGGAGAGACGATCATTCGCTCAATCGAACCGATGCGATCCAAGGCGATATGTTTCAAGGAGCCTCGCATGCTATCGCCGACCAGTAACGCTCCGACGATGACCGCGCTCGAGACGGCCACTCCCAGCGCTACGGGTAGCAGGAGTCGAAAGAAGTGAACGACCGTCCGAAAAACTAATGCAAGCATGCTCGGATTACACAAGTTTGGTGGATCGCCCCAAACACTCTAGGAGGAACTCAAGGATCTCGATATGACGCCGGGCCTCAGCGATATCCTTGCCCCATGTATACATTCCATGTCTGCGGATTAAGTAACCCCAGCACGGCTCATCAGGATGTTCGGCAAAGTACGTCTCGACTTGGGTCACTAGAGATGGGATGTCTTGGGTGTTGTTGAAAATCGGTATCCAGACACTCGCCTCGTGGGTTGTGATCCCTTCGAGACCTTTGAGCATTTCGAAGCCGCTGATACGAATTCCACCAACGGGTGCAAAATGCTCCGAAAGCAGCGTGCACCAGACGCTGTGGGTATGCAGAATCGCGCCGGCACCTCGTCGTGCGGCCAAGCAGTGGAGCAGGGTCTCGGCGCTGCTCTTGGGTTGGTTTTCGAAAGCCGGTCTGCCTTGTTCATCACATACGACAAAATCGTTGGGACCCAAGTGGCCTTTGTCCTTGCCACTGGCCGTCACAAGTAGCCTCAGCGGATCGCGACCAACCACGGCCGAGTAATTGCTCGATGTGCCAAGCGACCAGCCACGGGTCCAGAACTGGTGCCCGGTTTGCCTAAGCCCTTCGACGGCGGCCGTATAAGCTTCGAGTTCGGGTTTGATCGTTTCGGATGGACTCATTTTTATGCAGGAATATTTTGGGGCACTTGTCTGTTTCGGAAACTTCGAAACGATGAACCAAAGATTACCATGATCCCTCCAAACCTCCTAGCCTAAGATCATTTCTATTAGGGGGCTTATGAGAGTATCTCATCGACCAATCGGCCGTGCACGTCGGTCAGCCGATAATCCCGGCCTTGGAATCGATAGGTCAGTCGCTGATGATCGATACCTAGCAGATGGAGCATGGTGGCGTGCAAGTCGTGGACGTGAACGAGTCCATCGGTGACCGAGAAGCCCAGTTCGTCGGTTGATCCATGGATTTTTCCAGCTTGAATACCACCCCCGGCGATCCACATGGTGAAGGCATCGACGTGATGGTCGCGCCCGGAGGATTCGCGGACTTCACCCATCGGGGTTCGACCGAATTCGCCCCCCCACAGCACCAGCGTCTGATCGAGCAATCCACGGCGTTCCAAGTCTAGGACTAGTGCCGCCGAGGCTTGATCGACCTCCAAGCAGACTTTATCGAGATCTGAATTGATGTCCTGGTTCTTGCCCCCATGGTGGTCCCAATCGGTGTGGTAGAGTTGTACGAATCGTACGCCGCGCTCGACGAGTCTTCTGGCTAGCAAGCAGTTGTTCGCAAATGAACTCTTGCCAGGCAACGCACCATACAAGTCGAGTGTCTCGGAGGTCTCATCGTCGATTCGCATTAGCTCCGGAGCGGAGGCTTGCATTCGAAACGCGGTTTCATAGGCTGCTATTCGAGTTTGAATTTCCGGGTCGGAAACATCCTCATGACGGATGCGATTCAAATCGTTGGTAGCTTCGATGAAACTCTGCTGCAAGCTGCTGGAGATGCCCTTCGGGTTTTCTAGATGGAGGATAGGGCTCCCCTGGGAACGCAACGGTACCCCTTGGTATTTCGAGGGCAGGAAGCCTGCTGACCAGAGGGTGTTGCCACCTCGAGGTCCTCTTGGCCCCGACTGCAAAACGACGAATCCAGGCAAGTCTTCCGATTCGCTGCCGAGCCCGTACGTGACCCAGGCACCGATACTAGGCCGCCCTGGTGCTTGGAATCCACTGTTCATAAAAAGCTTTGCTGGACCATGATTGAAAACGTCGGTCTTCATACCTCGGAGCCAGCACACTTTGTCGACGATCCGCTGATGATGGGGCAGAAGAGAGCTGATCTCCATGCCGCACTGTCCATGGCGATTGAAGGTTCGATTGGTTCCCATCAATTTCGCATCGGCAGGCAGGAACGCGAACCGCCGGCCTTGGGTCAAACTCTCCGGAGGAAGTTTCCCGTGGTATTGTTTCAAAACGGGTTTGTCCTCGAAGAGTTCCAGTTGGCTAGGTCCTCCGGCCATGAACAGGAAAATGACATTCCTGACCTTGGGTGGGACGTGAAATGCTTCGATTGCTCCGTGGGTCTTTGGGGCCTCCTGAGCCAACAGCGACTTGAGCGCCAAGGCGCCGAAGCTCACACCGGCGTTTCCTAAGAATGCTCGTCGACGATGGTGCAACATGGCTTAGTCTCGATTCACGAATTCATCGGTGTTCAGCAGTACGCGAGCCACCTGCGCCAATGCGGCTTGCTCGGCATGCAGGCCCCCGAGTTTTTCTAATTCGGTTGGATTTTGACGATAGTATTCGAAGCTCGACGAATGAAAACTCGACAGGCGCTCGAACTCGGCCGGGCTCGGCACGCGGCACCAGGCCAAGAGCACCATGCGTCGGATGCGATCTTGAATCGCGGGCTGGTTCGAAGTCAAATCGCTTTGGGTGGGGCGTTGATCGAGTTCACGATCGGCGCGATCGGCTAACAGGATTGCCAGTTCCCAGAATACTGGATCGTTAGCCAATGTGAGGGCTTGTAGAGGCGTATTGGTCCGACTGCGCCTGGTGCATACCGTGCTAAAGTCTGGGCTATCGAAGGTGGTCCATAGCGGATACGGTGCACTTCGATAGAACTCGGTGTACATGGCTTTGCGATAGCGGTTCTCACCGGTGTCCTCTTTCCAGTTCTTGACATTCTGGGTGAAGTTGTAAACGCCTGCAGGTTGCGGCGGATGGACACTCGGACCACCGATACGCAGCGTCATCGCTCCGCTGGCGCTCAGGGCGCGATCTCTGACGATCTCCGCATCGAGCCGTATGCGAGACTGCCTTGCCAAAAGCCGATTGCTAGGGTCTATCTCGGCGATATCCGCTCTCCATGCACTGCTTTGCTGATAAGTCGCCGAGGAGACGATGCGATAGATCAAGTACTTGAGCGACCATCCGGAATCGATCCATTCGCGAGCTAATGCATCCAGCAGTTCAGGATGGCTGGGAGCTGAACCTTGAAGTCCAAAGTCGTTTTCGGTTTCGACCAGACCCATGCCGAAGAGTTTCATCCAGACTCGATTGACCATCACCCGCGCCGTGAGCGGATTCTCTGCAGACACGAGCCATCTTGCTAGATCGAGTCGATCCTTCATCGGAATCTCTTGGCCGTCGCGAAACACCGAGGGGATCGACGGACTCAAGGGACCATTGTCTTTATCGGGACTTAAAAAATCACCCCGTAGCAAACGATACGTTGCGGGGGCTTGAGCCTGATCTTTGTAGATCATCTGCGGAACGGTTTTACCTTGATTGGGAAGTCGACTGCTGAGCTTGGCTATCTCAGATTTAAGTTGCTCGACTTGCTCGGTTGGCACTGGTTCAACCATTGCGACCGGGGTGGTGCTGATATCGATGGCGAAACGACCGATGATGTAGTCTTTGTTGATCTCGTGCATTAAGATGACCTCGAAAGGTTGAGCGCCGACCGAGACCGGATTGCTGAGTGCGAAGACGGCCCAATGGGCTGCATTCATTTTCACTTCGGGTTTGGCTTTGACCTGGGCCTCGTCGGTGTTGATCGCCCATCCGGTTTTCGGATCCGAATCGATCGCATCGGAGATCGGGTACTTGGGCTGCGAATGATCCGCCCAGGCTCGCACGAAAGGTTGTCGCTTTTGATCTAACGCCAGTTGGAATTCCGAGAGCACAAAATTTCCGTTGCCAGCCTTTCCCGGGCCCTGGTGGGGAAGCGACGGGTCGGTGAGAGTCCGAAGTCGCACAGCGGTAATCGGCTGGGCTTTTTCCGCCGAGAGAACAAACTCTATTTTCAAAGTTGCATTGCCCCGAAGGCTGTTTGGTACAAGCACCGAGCCATCGTCGAGTTTCGTTAGCGTGATCGTGTTGGTCCCTTCTGAGCCAGTAGCATGCGCGACCGAGACCGGTTCCCACAGAAGTTCCGGAACTTGGGCTTCGTTCAGCTTTTTGATTTGGGCTTCAAGATGCTTGAGCTGTTTGTTTAGTTGCTGCAGTTTCGCGAGGTCTTCGGCCACCGATGCTGGCAATCCAAAGACTTCTCCTTCGAGTACATCGATGGTGGGGTTGGCTGCGTTGTTGTCGGCACAGGCGTTGAAGAACGCATACATTTTGTAGTAGTCGTCGATACTGATCGGGTCGTATTTGTGAGTGTGGCATTGAGCGCAGCCGATGGTCAAGCCTAGCCAAACTGCTCCCGTGGTGTTAACCCGATCGACGATCGCTTCGTGCCGGTACTGATCCGCCTTGACCCCACCTTCTTCATTGATCAACGTGTTGCGGTGAAATGCAGTGGCGATGAGTTGATTTTTCGGAGGGTTCGTTTTCTCAATAGATGAAAAGTTCGATTCATTATTGAGCAGATCTCCGGCGAGTTGCTCGATAGTGAACTGGTCAAAGGGCATGTCGGCGTTGATCGCAGTAATAACCCAATCGCGATATGGCCACATGGTTCTTGGGCCATCGATCGTAAATCCGTTGGAGTCGGCATAGCGAGCTTGATCCAACCAGATTCGTCCCCAGCGTTCACCGAACTGAGGGCTAGCTAAAAGCGATTCGATCAGGCGATCTGTCCTGTCGGGAGAAAGGTCGTTTTCAAACGCATCGAGCTGTTCGGGGCTAGGGAGCGATCCGAGCAGATCCAAATACAGCCGTCGCATCAAAGTGGCCGGATCGGCAGGAGCTGAGGGAGTCAATTCCCGCCGGTCAAGCTCGGAACGAATCCACAGGTCGATGGTGTTTTGATACGTGTCATTCTTCAGGCGGGCGTCGGGAGTCGAGGCGTTTGACAGCGGAGCAAATGCCCAATGGTTTTCATATCGCGCTCCTTGAGCGATCCATCGTTCGAGGATCTCTTTTTGGGTTGCCGTCAATGGTTTGTTCGTCGAGGCAGGAGGCATGACCGCATCGGGATCCTCGGAGTGGATTCGCTCAACCAGATGGCTGGCTTGCGGATCACCAGCGATGATCGTCCGATGAGCGCGGTCAGGATCCAGTGCGCTCGATGCCAGATCCAGCCTCAGATCCGCCTGCCGGCTTCTTTCGTCGAATCCATGGCAAGCAAAACAATGGTTGGCTAAGATCGGCCGAACTTCTTTCTGAAAGTCTACCGTCGCTTGTGCATCCGCAACCTGCGCAGAACCAATGCAGAAAACTAGGACCAGAAACATCCGAGGGAAGAACTCGGAAGTGGATCGTATTGGTGAGGAAATGTTGAGATTCATAGAATGCTGGTTGTTAATCTAAAGAATCTTAACAAAATATTCATCGATTGGCGGCATCGCAAAGGGTGCATGGAATTTAGACTTCTGCCAAATTACCTACCAGCAAATCCCGTACGAGATCCCTCACGGAACTGAACCATTAGTATGAACACAACCTTTTGGGAAGCTTTTGGGAATTTGAGCATTTCGGGTCAATTCCTGTTCTTTTTTGCCCTGTTTGTCGCCTTTGCGTTTGAGTTCATCAACGGCTGTCACGACACGGCAAATGCAGTTACTACGGTCAT